>JAUNUL010000048.1 GCA_030538175.1 Propionibacteriaceae bacterium
CCCAAGCTCAACGGGCAGTTCGCGCGACGTCCCCACTGTGGGCCCAGCCACCGACGCCCCGGCGAGTCAGCCTGCGCCGCCGCCCGCGCCCTAGGGTGCTGGCGTGGCACGGGTGACGCACAAGACGATGGCGGTTGAACCAGAACAGGCGCAGAAGTGGTTGGAGCGCAATATCGCCAACCGCACCCTTCGCCCCTCCCGGGTCAAGGAATACGCGACGGCGATGTCCGAGGGTCGCTGGCTCTACACCGCTGATCCCATCCGGTTCGACTCCGACGGCAAGCTCATCGATGGCCAGCACCGCCTGATGGCGGTCGTGCGTTCCGGTTGCACGGTCGAGATGCACGTGGTTCGGGGGCTCTCCCCGGAAGCCCAGGACAAGGTCGACACCGGCGCGATCCGCACCGCTGCCGACGCCCTGAAAGTCCGCGGCTTCAAGCATGGATCCCAGCTCGCCGCGACGATTCCGATCGTCAACTGGCTGCTCCAGGGTGGCGGGTTTGCCGCGAGCTATTCACGCGATGACGTGGTCTATTGGACCGGTGTCCACGAGGGGCTGGACGTGATCGTCGAGCAGGCGTACAAGGATCGCAACCTCCTGCCCTGCCAACTCGCGCCCTTCGCTGCGGCCTATTACGCGGCCCGCAAGCGGTCCAACGACCCGGCCGCGACCGATGAGTTCTTCGTCGAGCAACTGGTCAACACCATCGGCCTGACCTCCGGCTCCCCCGCCCTGGCGACCCGGAAATACCTGCTCGGCCTGCGTGAGGACAAGCGACCCAACAACAAGGCCGCCAAGGCGAGCACCGTGCTGGCCCTGCTGGAGGGATACACCCACTTCCGCGCCAACCGCAGCCTCTTCACGATGCGGGCCCCGCGCGGCGGGTGGCCCGTCAACGACCGGGTGGACATCCCTGGTTAACCCCGCCGTCGGGCCCTGATCACGGGATGTTCATCCTGCGCGCCGAGCATGACCTTTCGTTCATGTTCAGCGCATCCTGGGCTCATCCGGTGTCCCTACCTTCGATCACACACCCCCAATGATCGGAGACAACATGACCACCGACAGCGTCACCCTGCAACGCGAGATCGCGGTCGCACTCGAGCGACGCAACCGGCATCTGGCCAACCATCGCGCCGAGGGCCTCACCGGCGAAGGCGTCGTGGCGGTCGACCTCCTCCCGCGGCGGCTCCGCAAGGCCAAGAAGTCCTACAATGCCCGCGCCCTTGCCCAGGCTGTCCAGCAGAACCGGGGCGAGGGCTATCACCTCCTCCAGGGCCGAGGTGTCCGACCGCAGACCGGCGACCTGGTGCTGGCCCGGGTTGGCGCGATCGGCCAGCACAAGCGGTTGGAGTCCCACACGTCCTATCGCCGCCACCTGTTCAGCGGTGACGAGATCGTCGTGGTCTATGGCAACCGTTATGCCCCGGACCAGTTCCTTGCCGAGGTCCCCCGCAATCTCAACTTCACCAACCTGGTCGCTGCCGGCGGGATGGCGGGACGGGTCATCGACAAGCATGCCGCCATCAGCCCGGCCACCGTGCTTGAGCCGATCGGGCTGATCGCCGACGACGAGGGCCCGGTGAACCTCACCCGGTTGGCCCCTGCCCGGATCCGCCCCTGGCAGGAAGCCCGCGCCGAGCTCGACGCGTTGCCCTATCGGCCGCGCATCATCTTCGTGTTCGGGTCCTCCATGAACTCCGGGAAGTCCACAACCTTGGGGTGCCTGGTCAACGGGCTCACCAACGCCGGCCTGACCGTCCATGCCGGCAAGGCCACCGGCACCGGCGCGGGAAACGATTCCGGGCTCTTCAGGGATGCGGGTGCCGACCGGGTGCTGGACTTCACCGACTTCGGGCTCGTATCCACGTTCCAGATGTCGTTCGAGTCGGTCAAGGACGCTGTCTTCTCGGTTGCCGCCGAACTCGCCAACCCGGAGGAGCCGGGTGGGGAGGCACCTGATGCCGTAGTGGTGGAGATCGCCGACGGCATCTATCAGGGTGAAACCAGCGCCCTGGTGCGCGATCCGGACTTCCGCGCCATCGTCGATGCAGTGTTGTTCGCCTGCGGTGAAGCGCTGAGCGCAGCCGCCGGGTCGTCCCTCCTGCTGGAGGCGGGACTCCCCCTGGTGGCGATCAGCGGCCTGCTGACCGCGTCCCCACTGATCGCAGCCGAGGCGGCCGCCGTCGTTGATACGCCCATCGTGCAGACCTATGACCTGTGCATGGCGGGAGTCGCCTCGGGAGTGGCAGGTTTGTGAGCGCGGCCCTGCCCCCGGATGAGGGCGACCTGCCAGCACTGTTCACCGGCCGGCGTCGCTGGCTGCTGACGGTGCTGGCGGGGATGGGCCTGGCACAGGCGGTGCTCTCGGTGTTCACCGCGTTCCTGACCCCGCGCCTGCTGACCGGCCAGGATCATCCCGCAGTCCTGTCCGTTATGTTGATCGGGGCGGGGCTGCTGGTGGGGGCGATCCGGGTCGGCGAGCGGGTCGTCTCGGAGGACCTGGGTCAGGACTATGTGCGAGAGGTACGCAAGCTCCTCATCGTCTCGGCTTTGGTCCCCCAGCGGTCGGTGAGCCTGGGGTCCACGATCGCCCGGACCACCAACGACCTGACGGCGGTGAAGAACTGGGTGGCGTTGGGGATCAGCCCGCTGGTTGTGGGCGTCCCCCTGATCTCCGGGATCGTCATCGCGATGTTCCTGCTCACCCCGCAGCTTGCCCTGGTCGTCGCGCTGACGCTGACGGCCTTTGCCGCGGGCATGGTGGCGTTGTCGCGGCCCCTGCTGGAGCGGGCCCGCGGTCTGCGCAGGGTCCGGGGGCGGATGGCGGGCCATATCGCCGACACGGTCACCGCCGGTGAAGCGATCCGGGTTTCCGGTGGCGTCGACCGGGAGGTCGAGCGCGTTGACCGGCTGAGCGAACGCGTCGCGGCTGCCGCCCACGCCCGGGCGGTGGTGTCCGGCGCGATGCGTGGGTCGGCCGCATCGGTGACCGCGGTGTTGGCCGTGCTGGTCGCTGTCGTCGGAGCGCGGGTGGGTTCCACGGGCGCCGACATCACGACGGCTGTCTTCATCGCCGGCATGCTCGCGGCTCCGGTCACCGATTTGGGCAGGGTCGGGGAATACCGGCAGAACCTCAAGGCGGCCCACCGCGTACTCGCTCCGGTCCTCGCGAACGCCCGAGCCTTTCACCGCCACGAACGGCGCCTCCTGCGTCAACAGGCCCATCGCCAGCATCACGGCGATCCGGCCGGGCTGGCCCGGAGTGCGGTGCATGTCGCGGATCTGGTCGATCGGGAGGGCACCTTGCCGGAACTGATCGCGGCCCCCGGCTCCCGGGTGCTGCTCACCGGAGATTCGGCCAAACGGATCCGGCGGGTGTTGAGCGAGCTCACGGCAGACCGTTTCGAACCGGATGCCTGGGTCGTCGTCGCCGGCCGGCATCTGACGACCCTGCCGGCGCGGTCCCGTCGCCAGCTCGTGGGGTATGCCTCCCGGAACACCCCACTGGAACGGGCATCGATCGGTCGAGTGATCCGTTACCGAACGCAGGCCGACAGCGACGAACTCGCCGACCTGGTGAGCCGTGTCGGCTTGCACGACCGGGTCGCGCAACTGCCCGACGGTGTGGGCACGACCCTGCGCCGTGGCGGTGAGCCCCTCACGGTCACCGAACGCGCCCAGCTCAAGCTGGCCCGGGCGCTGGCCGGCAACCCCCCGCTGCTGGTGCTCGATCATCTCGACGACCAACTCGATCAGCACGGGCGATCACTGTTGCGGGAGATCCTGGCCGACTATCCGGGGTGTGTGCTGGTCTGCAGCAGCAACCCCGAGGTGATCCTGGACTGCTATGACGTGTGGAATGTCGACGAGCTTGCCCCCACGCTCGTCATCGCTCTGCCCGCCCGAGAAGTCCCGGTGCGGGGCCCCCGCCGGACCACCCATCAGGTGGGGTCGGCGACCAATCCGTTCGGACCACCGGTTTTCCGGTCCGCCGCCGAACGAGCCGCCCTGCGCACCCAGGCCGACCCCCATGGCCCGAACGATGACGAGGACGACGAATGACATCCGAAGTGCGTGAGACCTTCCGGCCGCCTTGGACCCGCCGCTTCGCGGGTCGACCGCGGATCGTCGGCTGGATCACCGCGGTCACCGCCCTGGGCCTGCTGCTGTTGATCCTGGCGGTCTCGGTCGCCCTGCGGGCCACGGTCCGGGCCGGAATCCAGGAGGGCATCACCCAGGAGGCGGGTGAGATCCAACAATTCTCGGCCACCGGGGTTGACCCCACGACCGGTGAGCGGTTCGAGAGCACGCTGCGGTTCATCGAGGTCTATCTCGCCAGGCAGCACCCGGAGAGTTCGGAGCTGCTGCTCGGCGGCCTTCCTGCTGCCGCACCCACGACGGAGGTGCGGGGTGCCGATGCGGTCAGCTTCGCGGATCTGGACTCGGCCGCCAGAGGCCGGCTGCTCGAACCCGGCGGTGCCGGCACCCTGACCACCCGCGATGACGGGGTGATCTCGTGGCGCACCGTGGACCTCACGACCCCCACCGCCAGCACCACGCAGGGCTACATCACGATCGTCGTCTTCCACCAACCACAGGAGGCACGGACCCGGACCTCGTTGGCGATGTTGGTGTTGATCGCACTGGGTGCCCTGGCCGCGACCGGTGCAGTGTCGTGGGTGGTCGCGGGGCGGATCCTGAGCCATGTCGATCAGTTCGAGGCTGCTGCGGACCGCGCCGCACGTCAGGCACATCTCTCGCGGTTGTCCGAGGAGGGGCCCGAGGAGTACGCCCGGCTGGCCCGGGCAGCGAACCTCACCCTGGCCACGGCCGAGGAGGCAGCCGAACGCAACCAGCGCTTCGTCGACGACCTCACCCATGAGCTGCGCACGCCCCTGGCCATCGTCCGCGGCAGCCTGGAGCAGCCGGGTGGAACTTCTGCCACGGTCCGGGTGGAGATCCCGAGCGACTGACGTCGCCCAGGGTGTCGATCCGCAGGTGGCTAGGCAGTGCCGAGTTCGGCGCCCAGTGACCGTTCGGCCTCGAGGGCATCCACACCGACGCCGGTGGCCCGGTGGCCGGTGATGTCGGTGGCCAACACCGCGTTGAGGGCCGCACGGAGTTGCGTCTCGGCCTCCACCGCATCGGTGACGACCTCGGGCTGCCGCCAGGCGACGTACCCATCAGGCCGCACCAACAAGGCACCGGCCTCTGCGATCTCGCGGGCGTCGTGCCAATAGCCATAGAGGTCCTGCCGCCCGATTTCGTCGATCACGACCGTGCGCAGATAGGGCAGGTCGAGGGCGGCTGCGGCCTCGACCCATGCCTGGCCCGACAGTCCGGTGACGAGGCTGAACAGTCCCTGGCCGGTGACGTCGAGCGTGGACGTACGCCGACCCCGCCCGTCAACCAGCCACGCGTGCGGCAGCTTGGCGCCCGGTCGGGTGGTGGCCTGGAGATAACGCACTTTGTCGCGCGTGAACTCCTCGGGGGCGGAGCCATCCTCGATGACCGCTGACGAGGCATATCGCTGGTTGAGCTCGATCCCCTGAGCGTTGAACTCCTGGCTCTTGAGGTCGATCGCGGCCCGCAGCGCGTCCCGGGCGTCGGCCCCGTCGAGGGTCGGCGCCTGCAGCTTTGCCATCCCGGCGGCCACGGGGTCATCACCCTCGGCCGCGAACGCCGCCCGCAGCGGCGCATAGTCGAAGCGGGACTGGTTGGCCCTGGCCACGATCTGCTCCCCCACCGGGGCGCGCTCGTCGGAATAGGTCTCGAGCAACTTGGGCCCGGCGTACCCCTTGACCGCGTACGCCAGCTTCCACGCAAGGTTGAACGCATCCTGGATGCACGTATTCGAACCCAACCCGCTGCTCGGTGGGTGCCGGTGCACGGCGTCGCCACCACAGAAGACGCGGCCCTTCGAATAGGTCAGGGCGTGCTGCTGATTGACATACCACGGCGAAACCCAGTGGATCTCGGCCTCGAAGTCCGGGATGCCGATCATCGACCGGATCTTGGCGAGCGCGGATTCATGGCTCAGGTCGGGCTCACCCTTGCTCTGGTCGAACCCCCAACCGGCCATCCACTGATCCCACGGCCGCACGGCCCGCAGGCCACCCAGGCCGAGCTCACCGAACCCCGTGGAGGGCTGGAAGACATAGTGCAGAACGCTGGGCCGATGGGCCAAATAGGGGCTCAGGTCAGCGTCGAAGCGCACATAGATCTGCCCGGCCCGCGCGGCCTGGCCGACGATCTCCAAACCGATCTCGTCAGCGATCTGGGAGCGCGCACCGTCGGCGCCGACCAGATAGCGGGCGCGCTGGGTGAACGTGGTGCCGGCGACCGGATCGTTGAGGGTCACGGTCACCCCGTGCTCGTCCTGAACGTGTCCGAGATAGGTCACCCCGAACCGGAACTGCGCGCCCCGAGCGGCAGCTTTGGCCACCACGATCGGTTCCATCAGCGGCTGGCCCAGGTCGAGCAGCCCGCAGGGACTGCCGAGAAGATAGTCGGTGCGGCGCTCGTCGCCGGTCCCCCACGTCCGCAAGCGGGCGATCTCGGGCCCGACCACGCTGGTGGTGAAGATGTGGTCACCCATCAGCTCCCAGTCGGTGCCGGCGGCCTTGGCCTCCTCTTCGATGCCAAGATCGCGGAAGACCTCCAGCGCACGCTGGTTCATCACATGCGCCCGGGGGCTGTGGGCGACCCAGTTCCACTTCGACACCGCGAGCACGCGGACGCCATAGGTGGCCAGCGCCAGCGCGGTTGTCCCGCCCATCGGCCCGGTGCCAACGACGATCACATCGACATCGAACTCACTCGCCTGCTGACCCTGTTCGTGGCCTGTCGCGTCGTTGCGCATGCACACTCCCTTTCGAAGTTTCCCACCACCGAGACCGTCTGGCGTACTAGCATGCTAGCATCGCATCATCCCAACGCACCGACGCGCCAGGAGATTCACTTGAACTCAGCCACCGAGACCACCACCGACACCGACGTCCTCGTGGTGGGCGCCGGCCCCTTCGGGGTCACGACCGCCCTCGCCCTGGCCCGACAGGGCGTGCGCGTGCGCATGATCTCCCGCGCCCCGTGGGTCGCGAACACCCCACGCGCGCACATCACCAGCCAGCGGACCATGGAGGTCTTCCGCGACCTCGATGTCGAACAACAGGCCAAGCACGTCGCCACGCCGTGGGATCAGATGGGCGACTCGCTGCTCGCGGTCAGCCTCACCGGCCCCGAGATCGCGCGGATGCCGGCCTGGGGTTCGGGGTACGCCCGGCACGGCGACTATGTGCGGCATTCCCCCTGTGACTATCTCGACATTCCCCAGGATCGGATCGAGCCCGTCCTCATCGACGCCGCCGGTCAGGCCGGGGTGACGATCACCTATCACACCGAGCTCGTGGACTTCACCGCCGACGACGACGGCGTCACCGCCACCCTGCGCAACCGGCTGTCCGGGGCTTCGGAGACGATCCGGGCGGCGTACCTCGTCGGCGCCGACGGCGCCCGCTCACTCGTGGCCGAGAAGATCGGGCTGCCGTTCGAAGGCCACACCAGCCGCGCGGGCACGCTCTACACCCAGTTCCGCGCCGACCTGAGTGAATACGTCGCGCACCGCCCGAGCATCCTGCACTGGTTCTTCAACCCCGACACCGGCGTCGGCGAGATCGGTCTCGGCCTGCTGCGCTGCACCGCCCCCTGGCATGAGTGGATCTGCGGCTGGGGCTTCCTGGTCGAAGACGGCGTACCGGAGGTATCCGATGCCGAGATCACCGAACGAATCCGCGCACTGGTCGGCGTACCCGATCTGGAGATCGAGATCTTCAATCGGATGGTCTGGTATGTGAATCAGCAGTACGCCACCGAGCTCTCCCGCGGCCGCGTCTTCTGCGGCGGCGATGCGACCCACCGGCACCCACCGTCGAGTGGGTTGGGGCTCAACACGTGCGTCCAGGATGCGCACAATCTCGCCTGGAAGCTGGCGTACGCGGTCAAGGGGTACGCCGGGCCCGGCCTGTTGGAGACCTACACCCCGGAACGAGCTCCGGTCGGCAAACAGATCGTGCTGCGCGCGAACCAGTCCCGGCTGGACTATCAGGCGATCCGCGACTGCTTCGATACCAGCGGCGATGCCGATCCGGTGACCAACGTCATCGCCAACCTGAACGCGCCGACCGAGGAAGGCATCGCCCTGCGCGCCAAGCTGGAGGATGCCCTCCTGCTCAAGGAACACGAGTGGAACGCCGAGGGCGTGGAGAAGAACCATCGCTATGCCTCCGCCGCAGTCATCGCGGACCCGACGCTGGGCGAGGAGGTCTGGGCGAACGACATCGAGACCCACCACCAGATGACCACCCGGCCGGGGGCGAAGATCCCGCACGCGTGGCTCGTCGGCACCGATGGCCACCGGTTGTCCACCCTGGACGTCGTCGGGGGTGGCCTGTTCACGGTCGTGTCCGGTCACGCCGGGATTGCTTGGCGGGAGGCCGCGGTTGGGCTCGGCCACCCGTGGCTGCGGAGCGTGCTGATCGGTGCGGATGCCGGGGCGCGCGATCCGTACCATGACTGGTATCGCAAACGCGAGATCCACGAGGCCGGTGCACTGCTGGTGCGCCCCGACGGGGTGGTGGCCTGGCGGATGCCCGATGCGGTGTGGGACGTCAATGAGGCCCGTGCCCTGCTCACCGATGCCCTCGACCGGGTGTTGGACCGGAAGGAGACCGACCGATGACGCTGGCGCTGGCGTGTTTGTCACACACCCCGCTGATGGGATTCACCGAACCGGGACCGGGGGTGCGAGCCGACTTCAACGCAGCACTGGACCGGGTCCGTGCGTTCGTGGCCGATTTCGATCCCACCCTGGTGATCTCTTTCGGGCCCGATCACTACAACGGGTTCTTCTATGACCTGATGCCGCCCTATGCGGTCTGCCTGGCTGCCGAGGGCGTCGGGGATTTCGACACCGCCGCCGGCGCGTTCGACGTCCCCGAGGACCTCGCGATGGGGCTCGCCGAGCATCTGGCCGCCCGCGAGCTCGACGTCACGATCTCCCGCGCCGCCCAGCTCGATCACGGGGCCGTGCAGGTCCCGGAGCTCATCCTGGGTGGGATCGACCGGATCCCGACCATCCCGGTCTTCGTGAACGGTGTCGCCCCGCCGTTTGTGCCGATGCGGCGCATCCGTGTTCTCGGTGAGGCGATCGGTGAGTACGCCGGCTCGCTCGACGAGCGGGTGTTGCTCATCGGTTCCGGTGGGCTGTCCCACGACCCGCCCGTCCCGCGCTGGGAAGAGGCCACCGAAGCCCAGCGGGCGTTCTTGTTGGCCGGGCGGAACCCTACCGCGCAGGCGCGGGCCGCTCGCCAGCAGCGCACGATCGACACCGGTGTCGCCTTCGCCAAGGGTGAGGCGACGATCGCCGACCTGAACCCCGCCTGGGACGAGGCCTTCCTCGACCTGTGCGCTTCCGGTGAGGTGGCCGGGTTCGATGCGTACGATCCCGAGGAGATGACCCGGGCCGCGGGGCACTCATCCCACGAGGTGCGCTGCTGGGTCGCCGCCTGCGCCGCGATGCGCGCCGCCGGACCCTATGTGGTCACCGAACGCTGGTATCGCGAGATCCCCGAATGGATCGCCGGCTTCGGCATCCTGACCGCCACCACGAGCTAACCCCCATCGCCCGACACGATTGCCATAATCGCCCGAGACTGCCACCAAGGAGCCCCCGATGACCCTCACCTATGAATCCACGAGCACGATGGTCCAGACCCGCCGGTGGAATATCCACACCAACCAGGCCGGCCCCGCCGACGCACCCGCGGTGATTCTGCTCCACGGCTCCGGCCCCGGCGCCACCGGCTGGTCCAACTTCCAGCACAACATCCCCGTGTTGGCCGAGCGCTACCGCGTCATCGCCGCCGACATGCCCGGCTGGGGCGAATCCGACCCCGTCACCTGGGCCGACCGCGACCACCCCACCGCCGTCGCCGATCTGATGGATGCCCTCGACATCGAGCAGGCAGCGGTGATTGGCAACTCCATGGGCGGCGGCACCACCATCCGCTTCGGCTATGAACACCCCGAGCGGGTCACCAAACTCATCACCATGGGCTCCTCCAACGGCGCCCCCGCCCTGTTCGGCGCCGGTGGCCTCACCGAAGGCCTGAAGATCCTGCAGAAGGGCTATCGCAACCCGACGTTCGAGACCATGCGTGAACTGGTCGACGTGATGACCTTCGACTCCTCGTTCGCGACCGACGAGCTTATCCAGGGCCGCGCCGACATGGTCGCCGCTCACCCCGAGCACAACAAGAACTTCATCGACGGCATCGGCAAACGCGCCATCGTGGAACTCGATCACGCCAAGGTCGCCACCATCAAGGCTCCGACCCTGTTGTTCCACGGCCGCGATGACCGGGTCGTGCACTTCGAGAACAGCCTGCGCCTGGTCCAGCTCATCCCGAACTCCCGGCTGGTCCTGGTCAACCAGTGCGGCCACTGGCTCCAGATCGAACACGCCGACACCTTCAACCGCCTCGTCCTCGACTTCCTCGACAACTGACCATGTCCCGACAGCCCGGCAGCAGGGCGGCCGTCATCGGTGGGCGGCTCGCCACGTCTGTCTATGACGACCTCAAGCACCGGCTGCTGAACGGTGAGCACGCGGCCGGTGACCCCTTGGTGGTGGCGCAGATCTGCGCCGAGTTCGGGGTCAGCAAGCAGCCGGTGATGGAAGCGATGCGGGCCCTGGCGGCCGACCGGATGGTGGAGATCCAGCCCCAGGTCGGGGTCCGGGTGCGCAGGTTCGACGACGAGGAGATCCAGGCGTTCTTCTGGATGTTCTCCCGCTGCGAAGGGGCGATGGCCCATCGGGCCGCCCTCCTGCGCACCGAGGCGGAGATCGATCGGCTCGAGGTCCTGTGTGAACGCCTGGAGCGCCTCGAGGCAACCATGCCGGCGGACGAGGACAGTTTGGCGTACCTCAGCGGCAACCGCGAGGTCCACGCCCTGGTGCACGCGATGGCGCGGTCCACCCTGGCTGCCGAGATCAGCACCGATCTGTGGGACCTCAGCGACTTCCTGATCGCGACCCATGGAGGGGGTTTCGCCGGGCGGGTCTCCGAGCGCAACCACGGCCACCGGGAGGTTCTCGACGCGATCCGCGATCAGGATGCCGAGGCCGCTGAGCGGGCGATGGCCGCCCATGTGTATGCCTCACCGCTCGGCCGAGGCGATCGAGCGGCCTGACCGACGGGTCACCTGCCTGGCCGGTTCGTCTGCCAGCGCCCGGGCCTGACCGGCCGGGCCGTCAGGTACGCCGACCCGGCAGCGCTTTGGGCGAGGCCTGCAGGTGCTGTGCGCGCTGGGCGGGTGCGAGGCGTACGCCACCGGCCTGGTCCGCAGCGAAAACCCGCGACCCTGCTGGCGCGGCATGTGCCTGGCGGAGCAACTCGGTGAGCTCTGTCACCTGATCGCGCAGGATCTCCAACTCCGACTCCAGATCGAGGATCCGGCGGATGCCCTCAAGGTTGATCCCCTCATCCTGACTGAGCCGTTGGATGAGCCGCAGGCGCGCGACGTCGCGGGGTGAATATCGCCGCCCGCGACCCGATGTGCGCCGCGGCGAGACCAGACCGATGCGGTCATAGGTCCGCAGCGTCTGCGGGTGCAGGCCGGCGAGCTGGGCAGCGACCGAGATCACGAAGATCGGCGCATCGCGGTCGATGACCGAGACGCCTGCCCCCGGTGGCTGCCCCACCCCCTTCCGGCGTGCGCGTGCCATCAGACACCCAGGCTCGCGCGGGGATCCGGCTCGTGGGCGGCCTGGGCATAGGACTGCAGAGCGACCTTAGCCTCATCGGTCAGGTGCGCGGGCACCACAACCTCGACGGTGACCAGCAGGTCGGCCTTCGTGCCGTCCGAGCGGGTCGCGCCCTTGCCGCGGGCCCGGAAGGTCCGGCCATTCGGCGTACCCTCCGGCACCTTGATCCGCACCTTGGGACCGCTCAGGGTCGGCACCTCGACCTCCGCACCGAGCGCGGCCTCGGCGAAGGTGATCGGGACGGTCACGGTGAGGTTGTCCCCACTGCGGCCGAACAGTGCGTGCGGGCGGACGTGGACGATCACATAGAGATCACCGGGTGCGCCGCCGTTCTCCCCGGCGCCACCCTTGCCCTTGATCCGGATGCGCTGGCCGTCGGTCACGCCGGCGGGGATCCGAACCTGCATCGTCCGAGTCGACTTGGCCCGACCCGAACCGGTGCAGACCGGGCAGGGGTCCTCGACGACCAGGCCGCGACCACGGCAGTCCGGGCACGGCTCGCTGACCGCGAACATGCCCCCCGAGGCCGAGGTCGTCATGCCGGACCCCTGACAGGTCGAGCACACGTTGGGCATGGTGCCGGCCTTGGCGCCGGTCCCATGGCAGGCCCCGCAGGCTTCGGTGGAGACCATCTGAATCGGGACGGTCTTGCCCTCGACGGAGTCGATGAACTCCAGGGTCACCTCGCCCTCGACGTCGGTGCCGCGACGCGGTCCGCGGCCCGTCGGCGTCCGCGCACCACCGCGGTTGAACAGTCCCCCGAACAGGTCACCGAAGTCAGCGCCCTGCGCATTGCGGAACAGGTCCTCCGCGGTCTGGTGCGCCCGACCGGCACCGCCACCAGCACCACCGGGGAAGCGGAACCCGCCCCCACCGAACAGGCGACGGGCATCGTCGTATTCCTTGCGCTTCTTGGCATCCGACAGCACCGAGTTGGCCTCCGACGCTTCCTTGAAGCGCTTCTCGGCCGCGGCGTTGTCGGGGTTCTGGTCCGGGTGGTTGGCCCGGGCGATCTTGCGGAAGGCCTTCTTGATGTCGTCCGCGCTGGCGTCCTTGGGCACGCCCAGGACCTTGTAGTAGTCCTTCTCGAGCCAGTCCTTCGTGCTCATGCGGCCCCTTTCGCGGGTCGTTCGGTCAGTCGTTCGGGGTGGGGCC
>JAUNUL010000522.1 GCA_030538175.1 Propionibacteriaceae bacterium
CCCTCCTTGGGTTCGGGTCAGATTAACCAGTGACAGGTTCACTCCACTGGTGAACGCCCTTGTGTGATTGAATCCGCCCATGAGCGAACCTGAACAGGCCATCGACGACCCCTCATTGGCTGCCCTCGTCGAGTTGAGCGAGCGTCGTTTCACCGGGTTGTCCGAGTTGGGCGACACGGAGGCCGACGTCAACGGCGCGATGGACGTCGTCGCCGTCCGCGACCTGCGCGGCGAGTCTGATCCCGCGCGCCTCGGGGCCAGGCTGGTCGAGGCCTTGAACGACGCGCGGGCGAAGGCCATGCGGGCCGTCGAGGAGTTCGCGCGCACCGACCCGAAGATCGCCCCGCAACTGAAGGCCCTCGTCGACGGCGAACAGCTGCCGGTCGACGGCGAGGTCAGCGCGGCCGACCTCGACCGCACCTTCGAGGGCACCTCCGATGACCAGATGGTGATCGTCCGGGTGGAGGGCCGCACCCAGCGGTTCACGAGCGTCTATCTGGATCGGGTCACCCCCGACGTGCTGGCTGCCGTGCCGCAGGCGGCCAACCGGGCCATGGCCGCGGCGCAGACCGGACGCGACGGCGCCACCCCGCTCAGCGAGGAGATGGACGCGCGGCTCGAACAACTCGACCAGGCGATGGACAAGATCGAAGAGCGGCTGGGCGGCATCGAGGACGAACTCGACGCCATCCTCCGCGGCCTCGGCTAACCGCCGAAACCGGCTGCCACGAGGCGCTTTGCGGCGCCACCGGACAGCATTCCGGCCACGACCAGCACGGTGGAACCGTCGGCCAGCTGCACCCGGACCCGACCCCGCTGCAAGAGCCGCGGCGCCCACTCCATGCTGACGATCGCTGCGCGTGGAGCCGACCACCGCAGCTTCGCCGACCCGGTGCCGAGGTCGACGACGAGCACCCGCCGGTCCGTGATCACCAGATGCGAGGCGGCGCCGATGACGTTGGACAACTGGTCGGCGAGCGACCCGTCAGCCCCGTGCAGGCTGGTACCACCCATGGCCTCGACGGCGGCGTCGTTGAGCCGCGACGAGTCCAGGCCGTTGATCGGGTCGAACGTGACGCTGTCGGGCCGACCCCGACGCTCTCGCCCCGGCAGGTAGCTGACCATGGTGGCGTTGAGTACCCGTTCGCCGGGCTCGACCACCGTGGCCAGTTCGTCCGCGTAGACCTGCGCCGAGTCGAACATCAGTGCCAGCGAGACTCAGGCTGCTCGGCCAAACCGTTCATCACGGCAGCGAGGCGACGCGGCAGCCGGGCCTGGAAGATGTCCTCCAGCCCGATCCGCTTGCCCGAGGCATCGGCCAGCGGCACCCGCCAGTTGGGGTACTCGTCGATCGTGCCGGGCTGGTTCTGCGTACGGCGCTCGCCGACGGCGTCGGTGAGGTTGGCCAGCAACACCTTCGACGGCGTGCGCAGGAGGAACTTGTGCAGCGCCAGCAGCACCTCGACGGGATCGCCGGCGTCCTCCTCGGGGAGCAGCCCCTCCGCGACGAGTTTGCCGAGCCAGGCGGCCTGCTCGCGCTGGGCGGCGTCGAGTTCCTCGGCGAGCGGTTCGGTCAGCAGGCCGAGCTCGTCGCGCAATCGAACGTGGTCGCCGGCCAGGTAGCCGAGCGTGGGCGGCAGATCGTGCGTGGTCACCGAAGCCATGCAGTATTCGCGCCAACGGTGGGC
>JAUNUL010000523.1 GCA_030538175.1 Propionibacteriaceae bacterium
CACCGCGGATCAGGCCGACACCATCAAGGCCGACCTCGCCACCTACGCCAAGAAGATCGACGGCGTCGACACCGACTACTGGTCGGCCATGGACGGCGCCCGCCGCGAGTTCTCCGAGCGCGTCCAGGGCCAAGCCACCCCGTGCAACCTGCTCATGTGGTTCTCCGACGGCGAGTTCGACCTGAAGCCCCGCGAATCCGACGGCGAAGTCCAGCAGTTGGGCGGCCTCAAGCCGTGGGCCCCCGACAACGCGCTGCGCTCTGAGGAGGAGGTCCGTCAGGCCGTCGACGCTGGCGCCAACGACCTGTGTCGCCCCGCCGGCCTCGCCGACCAGAGCCGCTCGCTCGACATCATCACCGTCGGCATCGGGCTCTCCGTCGCCGACGAGGGCCAGGACGCCCCCAACTTCGACCTCATGCGCGGCATCAGCACCGGCGAATCCACCAGCGCCTGCGGCGACCTCACCACGCCCAAGCCCGGTGAGTTCGTCATGGCCACCGACGTCGACGACCTGATCTACAGCTTCATCACAGCCCTCGACCCGGGCGGCTCCGGAGAGAACGAGCCCTGCGTCGGCGACATCTGTGCCGAGGGCACCCGCACCTTCGTCCTCGACGGCTCCATCGGTGCGGTCAGCGCCACCGCCAAGGCTCCCGTCGACGGCACCCGCATCTACCTCAAGACCCGCACCGGCGAAGACATCGAGCTCACGCAAGGCACCGGCGAGCAGTCCCTCAACGGCTCCAAGCTCACGTGGGAGTGGGTCACGCCGCGCGTGTTGACGATGGATCTCGTGCGTGACGGCCAAGGCGACTGGGCCGGCCCGTGGGGCATCGTCTTCGTCGCTGACGCCCCCACCGAGGAACTGGCGAAGTCGACCATCTCGCTCAAGGGCGACATCACCCCCCGGCTCAAGGACAAGCCCCCGGCGCTGCGCTCCGGCGAGTCGCCGCTCGACCTCGCCTTCGAGGTCGTCGACAGCTCCGGCACCCGCATCGACCCCACCACGCTCTCCGACGAGACGACGCTCACCGTCACCCTCAACTCCGGCGGCCAGGCGCAGCAGCTCGCCTCCGGACTCGTGAAGGACGCCATCGAGCAGCCCATCACGCTCCCGCTTGACAAGCTGCAGCCCGGCATCGCCGAGCTCGTCTTGACGCTCGACGTCACCACCCAATCGTGGGAGGAGGACGGCGAGCGGGTGGCAGGCACCAAGCTCGAACCCCGCCACGCGTCGGTGCCGCTCAACATCGCGCCGCCGGCCGACTTCCCGTCCATCCCCGCGAAGGTCAGCTTCGGCCAGACGGAGCAGCCAGACCCGGTCTCCATCGACGTGCCGATCGACGGCGAAGGCTGTGTGTGGCTGGCTGGCGAGACGAAGTTCACCGGCTTCCCGGCCGGCCTCGACAAGGCCCAGCTCTCGTCGCCGGCCACCTCCCGCGACACCTGCGCCAGCGGCTCCATGCAGCTCACTCTCAGCCCGGGCGGAGTCGCCAACGGCTCGTTCGTCGGCACCACCACGGTGATGCTCGCGGCCGCCAACGCCGACGTCGACCCGGTCTCCGTGGAGCTCGCCTTCGACCTGTCGCAGCGCCGCCCCGCGTCGCAGCCGGTGCTGTGGACCACGCTCATCGGCGTCACGCTGCTGGGTGTGGCGATCCCGCTGGGCATCCTCTACCTCACCA
>JAUNUL010000524.1 GCA_030538175.1 Propionibacteriaceae bacterium
GATCAACTCAGCGACGAGCAACGCAGGGGCGAGCAGCCCACGATGAAGGAGAGCACCCCATGACCGAGCAGACGCCGTCCCTCCCGAACGAGGCCGGGCAGACGCTGGCCGGACGCCACGCGATCGTGACGGGTGGCGCAAGCGGGATCGGCGCGGGCATCGCCCGGGTCCTCGCTGCCCACGGGGCGCGGGTCACAGTCGCCGACCTGAACGCCGAAGCGGCCGAAGTAATGGCCGGCGAGATCGGTGGCAGCGCCTGGACCGTCGACCTGGGCCTGACCACCGACCTCGACGGGCTCAGCCTCGACGCCGACATCCTGGTCAACTGCGCCGGCATCCAGCACGTCGCCCCCATCGAGGAATTCGACCCCGACCGGTTCCGGCTCATCCACCGCATCATGGTCGAGGCGCCGTTCCTGCTCATCCGGGCAGCACTCCCGCACATGTACGCCCAAGGCTTCGGCCGCATCGTCAACATCTCATCCGTGCACGGGTTGGTGGCTTCGCCGTTCAAGTCGGCGTACGTCTCCGCCAAACACGCCCTGGAAGGCCTGTCGAAGGTCGTCGCACTCGAGGGCGCGGAGAAGGGCGTGACCAGTGTCTGCATCAACCCTGGGTACGCCTGGACGCCGCTCGTCGAAAACCAACTCGTCGACCAGGCCAAGGCACACGGGATGGCCATCGATGAGGTCAAGGACAAAGTGCTCCTCGCGCCCCAGCCGATCAAGGAGTTCGTCCAACCCTCCGACCTCGGCGAGATGGTCGCCTTCGTCTGCGGCCCGCACGGCGCGATGATCTCCGGCACCAACCTGATCGCCGACGGCGCCTGGACTGCCCGATGACCGACCTGCCCCGGCCCCCGGCTGCCCTCGAGCGCTATCGCTCGCTGTTCGCGCCCGTCGCCGACGGGTCCCTGTACGCCGGCATCTGGGAGCCGGAGCCCGACCAGGGCATGGCCGGCACCCTGCTCGCCGTCCACGGCATCACCGGCACCCACCTGACCTGGCAATGGCTCGCCCAAGAACTCCCGGACTGGCGCATCATCGCCGTCGATCTCCGCGGCCGCGGCCGAAGCAACACACTCCCCGAGAACTATGGGCTCGCCCAGCACTGCGACGACCTCGTCGCGCTGCTCAATGCAGCCGGGGTGATCGAACCTGTCACCGTCGTCGGTCACTCCATGGGCGGATTCGTCGCCCTCGCCCTCGCCGACCGGGCCCCCGATCGCGTACGCCAACTCCTCCTCATCGACGGCGGCATCCCCGTCCAGTTGCCTGAGGGTGTCGCCCCCGAAGAAGCCCTCACCCTCGTCCTCGGGGCCACCCTCCGCCGCCTCCAAGCCGAGTACGCCACCCCCGCCGAGGTGGACACCTTCTGGCAGAACCACCCCGGTCTCCGGGGACAGTGGGGACCGGAGCTCGCCGCATACGCCGCGTACGACATCAACGGCATCGAACCCCACCTGCACTCCTCCACCGGCGTCTCCGCACTAGTAGACGACACCCGGGACATCCAGCTCGGCGACACCCTGCCCCTGGCGCTCGCAAACCTGCGGCACCCCGCTCAGTTCCTGAGGGCCGAGCGTGACCTCCAGGACCGCCCCGGCGGGCTGTACGCCACCGACTGGGTCACCACCTGGGCCGACCAGCTCGACCAGTTGACCGCCGCCGACATCCCG
>JAUNUL010000525.1 GCA_030538175.1 Propionibacteriaceae bacterium
GCGCCTCCGCAGCGGCGATCGCATCGTTCTCGGCCTGTTTGCGTGCGGCGTCGGTCTGGCGCTGCTCCTGCTGGCCCTGCTGCGCGGCGTTGGTGGCGGCGGCGTCGTTGCGGACCTCGTCCAGCTGCTCCTGGGCGGAGTCGCGTTCGGCGACGAGACGATCACGTTCGGCGGTGGTCTCGGCGATGCGGCGGGAGTTGTCCTCGATGGCGGACCGGGCCTCGGACTCCCGGGCGGTGGCGTCGGCCTCGCGGCGTTCGGCAAGGTCGCGGGCCAGGCGCAGCTGGGATTCGCGGTTCGCCTGCTCGGTGCGCAGACGATCGAGCCGGTCGATGGCCGCCCGCTCCTTCTCGGCGTTGGTGCGCAGATAGGTCTGCCGGTCGAGGGAATCGGCGGAGGCGTCCTCGCCGGCTAGCGTAGTCACGGCTGGCGGGGTGGCCGTCCGGCGGTAGGCGGAGCGGGATATCTCATCGAGGCGGGCCTGGGCCTGCTCGATGGAGGACTGCGTCTCGTCGAGTTCGGCTCGGGCGACGATGACGCCCTGGCGGGCCTGTTCGGCACCGGCCTGGGCGTCATGCAGGTCGACGAGGGCCTGGTTGACGGCCTCCCGCAGGCTTCCCACCTCGAGTTCGAGGCGGTCCACCTCCGACTGGCTGGCGGCCACGGAGCCGACGAGGTCAGCGACGGAGGAACCGACGACAGGTTCGGTCGGCTGCGCCACCGCCGGCGTCACGGCGGACAGGGTCGCGGTGCACACTGCGGCAGCGAGCACCACCCGCATGCGGGCACGGAAACGGGATCTGGACACGGATACTCCTCAAACCCCCACAATCAAGCTCTCAGACTTGACCCATTGGAGGCAGCGTCGCGATGTAGTCGGTGCAGGCACACGGGTGTCCAGACCTTGCACCCCGTCCAGGTGACTCATCGCGCTTGGCGTGCTTCCCCACATGCCCGTGCGATAACGATGCCGGCCGAATGCCGTGACTCCTGATCGAAATGAAGGTTTCCATCGACCCGTGAGCCGATATGAGCACCATAGAACACGTGGGACTCCCGTGACACAATCTTTACCAATATTCACAGAAGTAAAGGCCAGCCCCATGACCACACAAAAGGCGGGTGACCAGCGACGTTATGGAACCGTTAGATTTGTGTGACGTTGGTCACAATTACGGCCACGCCGGCGTGTCGCGGTGTCAGTTCGATAACAAAACTACGTGCGGAAGGGCAGGCATGCGAGGGCCAAAAGGTCAACCGCCGAGACTTGACTGTCCTGGATCAGGCAGGCTGCCGATGACGGACGCTGCGCACTCCCCAGGCGGTCAGCGCCCCGACCGCGGCGATGACCAGCAGCAGGGCCACGGTCACCACAGCCCAGTTGATCCCGGCCCCGGACACGTCATCGATGAACCGGTGCGCGGCCCCCACCACATCCGGGTCCCCCAGGAAGGAGTACTGGGCCGATTCGATGGCCGAGCGGGAGTGGACGTCACTGACGATCGCCCCGCTGCCCGGCGCCCGCACCACGACCGTGTCCACCTCGGTGGCCAACAGGACGTCCTGCGCGATGTCGCGGAGGTCCGCGGTCCGCTCCGGCGTCCGGTCCAGGACGACGAAGCCGACGCTGCCGAAGTCCCCGGACTCGGCGTGTGCGGCGGCGTCGAGAAGCCCC
>JAUNUL010000049.1 GCA_030538175.1 Propionibacteriaceae bacterium
GAAAGAGCAACGACTTCGTCAGCACTACGATAGGTAAACCACTCTAAGGCACGAGCGGCCCTGTAAAGGACGCCGTTGTTGAGATATCCGAGGGCGCGAGGGATTTCTGGCCATAGATCACGGACTTCGAAGATGAATCGAGCGTTTCGTGCGCGGGCAGCGATGATCCCCGGCACAGCCACACTGAGCGGCGTGCTGGTCGCAAAGACGACATCCGCAGGGACTTTGGCCGCGGCGACCACCGAGCGCACCATGAAGGACGCCATGGCCGCAACTCGACGCTGGATCGAATACTTGTTGTTGTATGGGGCACGTAACTGGACTACTGTAAAGCCCTCAATCTCATATTTGCGCGCATCGGAACCACCGCAGATGACGGTTACCTCGTGCCCGTCGCGAGCCAATCGCGAAGCGAATTCGAAGGACCGGCTTCCGCCAGCTTGGGACGGCGTCTTGAAGTACTGATGAATGTAGGTGATCCGCACTCTTCGCTCTCAATCTCGGTTGATGTCCGAATACTGAATCTCGGCTCTGTCAAACAGCACAGGACGGGCGCTCCCACGACCCCTCCTTCACTCGACACGCGGTCAGCCCCGCCCCAGCAGGGGTACCGGGTCACGAACCAACCAACTGCACGCGCCAACAGGTCTGACGATAGCGAACTCACTTGAGCCGGGGCTTAAGGTTTGCTGGAAATAAGTTCATGATCGGTTTTTCCTAACCAAAGAGCTCGGCTTCGAGCACCGATGTCAATGACCCGGCATATCGCGCAGTCAGATGGTTGGTATCCCGCCACACGAGAATTTCACCGATTACCGGCGCACATTCCGCTGAAGGACAGACGTAGTCGGTCAGGTCGATAATCCGCGCACCAACGCTCCGAGCCACAGCCGGCTGGGTCTGGTCGCGCCGGGCCAATGCCTCGCTCCGTGGAACGGCGCACCGCAGAAGGGACTCTTGGTTAGCCTCCACACATTCAGCGATGTTCATCGTGCCGAACGAAGGAGTGTCCCGGATGATGACCACCTCAACGCCTGCGGACTTGATCCTCGCCAGCATCGAGGCCACACCTGCTTGCAGGGCTCCCGCTCCACCGTCGACCGCGGTTTGGTAATTGCTGTAGCTGACAACTAGGATGTCTGGTTTGTCTGGTCCGGTGAGCCACTTTTCTGCATTGCGCGACCACTCAGCGCACTCCGCATAGGGCGTTCGATCAGCGTTTCTCAAAGTGAGATCACCAATGAGACAGGCACTCTTGGAGGCTGCAACGAGCTGGAAGCGATCCTGCTTGGCAAGGTTCAGCATGGGCACTGACCACTGAGCTGCGTGCGAGTCCCCAACAAGCGCGATGGTCTTCTCACTGGTCTCTGAACCGAACACGCAGCGGCGGAACTCAACTTGGTCTGCGTTCACATGGCACCCCTTCTGATAAACAGGCGGAATGTCAGAAGCCGCGTTCGCCGGCCTTGGGGTGATCGACGCTACGTGATCCACCGGCCGCCCTGCGGGCGAACTTGTCGGATCCTGCCCAAGCGCGTTTGCGCCAGGCGGACCCTGGGCATCGGGCTCTTCCCCGGCCTCCTGACTAAGCACCGGAGAAGTGGTCGTCGCCAAACCGATCGGTTTTCCTGCAATGAGCGCCATTGACATCGCGAGAGTTGTGCTCACCATCGTTGCAGTTATGCCCAGCATCCATGTATTGCTCGGTTGCTTCTGGAGCCAGCCAGACTTGCGCAAAGGATCTTCGACGAATTTCAGCGAGAACCAAGCCGGAAGGAAGGACAAAGCTGTGAGGAGGACTCCCTCCAGCACGCTGAGCGGCCGCACGCTCCGAGTAATCGCGAAGCCTCCTAATACGACGAGAGGCCAATGCCAGAGATACAGGGAGTAGGACATCCCACCAACCCACACCATTGGCCGGGAGGCCAGCAGCGCCGTGGGACCAGTAACGGAGGAGTGCGGCGCGAAAAGAATGATCAGCGCGCAACCCACGGTAGGGATCAGAGCGATAAACCCCGGGAATGGGATTGTCGGGGCAATGAAGAATCCGGAAGCGAGGATCGCGACCAGCCCGAGCCAAGACAGGACCGTGGCCAGCAGCCCCGGAGTCTTAGCGAATTTTACGCTGTACACCGCAACGAGGCCCCCCAATGCTAGTTCCCAGAGCCTCGTAGTCGTAACGAAGTAGGCCTTCGCCGACGCGGCCTCGCTCAAATAGATCGACCAAGCCAAGGACCCGATGAAGATTGTTCCGAGAATGGGCCCGACGAAATGATGTGCAAAATTCTTCCGCCGTTTGCCTAGCAGAATGACTAGCCCAGCAAGCAGCAGGGGCCACACGATGTAGTATTGCTCCTCGATCGACAGGGACCAGAAGTGCTGGACCGGACTTGGGCTTTGGCCTTGTGCCAAGTAGTCCACCGCGGTATCGGCCATACGCCAGTTGACCATGTAAAAGCCTGCAGCCATGATGTCGATCATCACGGAATAGATCCGCGAAGCCGGCAGGATCAGCCAAGACAGGAAAGCCGTCACCAACAAAACCAATCCGCTGGCCGGCAGAAGACGCCGGATTCGACGACGGTAGAAGCCCGACACATCGATCTTCCAAGACTTCTTGAGCTCTCGGTAGAGGATGCCTGTCATCAGGAAACCTGAGATGACGAAAAAGACATCCACTCCGACGAAACCACCTGGGAGTTGTGTTACACCAGCGTGCCAAATAAGGACGAAGAGCACTGCGATTGCTCGGAGTCCCTCAATTTCCGGACGAAATTTTCCATCCTTCATCTTTTCCCTGTGCGCTGCCCCCTTAGGAGCTTGGCGCACTCGGACCTGGGTAACCTGTGCCATTGCCTCGCCTCTTCTCGTGGGCATTCTGGTTGCCCCGTTGAGTATGCACGAGGAGGCCTTCAATGGATCACCATCAATCCATTTCGAGATCCATTTCCTAAGAAGTAGCTGAATCCTGCGGGGCCTTCTCGGAGGCAGCCGCGATCGAGGCGGAGACCACACAGGCCATCGCCACCAACTCCAAGGGCGTCAGCGCCTCCTGGAGGATCACCAGCGCCGCAAGGGCCGCCGCAGCAGGCTCGAGACTCATGAGAATGCTGAAAACCCGCGGCGGCATGCGGCGCAGGGCGATCATTTCCAGGCTATAGGGAACAACCGACGACAAAAGGCCGACTGCGACACCCAGGATGACGACCTGCGGTCGCCAGAGGTCGCCGGGATCCACGGCGAGTGCGGGGCCTGTGACCAGCAGCGCTGCGATCGTGCTGCTGACGGCCAATCCGTCAAGACCCTGCCACCTGCCCCCAACCAGCTTGCCCGTGACGATGTAGCCAGCCCAGCCAACTCCCGCCAAGAGAGCGAACGCGACACCGACCAGGTCGAGTTCCGAGGGTCCCAACCCCAGCAGGAGGACGCCGAGACCAGCCAGCGCTGCCCACAGGAGGTGTCGCCGGGTCCGGGAACCGAGGACGGCGACCGCCAGAGGCCCCAGGAACTCCAGGGTGACCGCCAGACCAAGCGGGATCCGGGCGATGCTCTGATAGATCGCCCAGTTCATCAACGCCAGCGAGATCGCATAGCCGAGCACGGCCAACCAGTCCCGCCGGCTGCGCCCGCGCACCCGTGGTCGGATCAGAACCAGGAAGACCACGGTCGAGGTGAGCAGCCGCAACCACACCATCGATGAGGGCCCCACCTCGTCGAACAAGCCCTTGGCAATGGCAGCGCCCACCTGGACCGACAGGATCGAACCGAGGACCAACCAGACGGGCGAAACCCGGCTCACCCCGACACCGGCCGCACGGGTCGACGTCGGAGACGCAGGGCCTCTTCCGCGACCAGCGCCAACCCCAGGAAGAGTGCGCTGCTGATGCTGGCAGGACGCCATAGCCACCAGGGGTTCGCCATCCGGGCGACGACGGGGGGCCCCATGCGATAGTGCACGGCAACCTCTGCCCCCTTCACCGGCGCATTTCCGGTGACCTGTTCGTCGAACCTGCGGAACTGGCCGTTTCGGTCCGGGTATTCCACGACCACGGCCGTCCGATCAGCGCGTGGGGTCCCCTCGTCGTCTACGACCGGGTGCACCGCCACGACTTCCCCAACCGCCTCTGCGGAGGTGACCTGGAAATACAGTGCCTGGGCTGCCAGGACCAGAGTGACGATGAGTGCCACCAGAGCAGCGCCCGCGGCAACTAGGCCGATCAGGCGGCGTACGCCCCGGACTGCGAGCCATGGCCGAGGGGCGACACGTCCTGTCACTGCGGATCCAACAGGCACCGGGACAGCTCCTGGCCGATGGTGGTGGCGCCGGCAACCGTCGGGTGCAGACCGTCGTCGCTCATGCCGGGGGCCCACAGCACTCCCACACTGAGGGCTGGTGATGGATCGCACAGCATCCAGCCCTTGTCCTTTGCGAGCAGTGCGAGGTTTTGGTTGAACTGCACGTGCAGATCCGGCCGCGGATCACGTGGCGGCAGCGTGCAAAGGAGCACGCGTTGGGATCTGACGGTCTTGACGATCTCTTCGATGAAGTACGCCGTGCGTTCGAATGCCACCCGACCGACGTCATGAGCGCCGGACAGCACCACCAGGGTGTGGGCGTCGGACCGGGTCACCCCCTCGGCCAAGGCCTCGGTGCTGGCCCCATCCTCGGTTCGGGCCCCGACCACGGTTAGCTTCGGATCGAGGTGCGCGGCCCACGACGTCGCGCCAAAACGCAGTGCCACAGGATCGGAATCCGCTGCAGTCAAGGAGTCCACCACATAGACCGTGTTGTCGCCCCGCGCTGCCCCACCAGAACTGCAACCCACCACGGACCCGGCCCCGACGAGAGCCAAACCCGCCAGCAGCTGCCGGCGACTCACCTGTCCCATGGCGCCTGCTCCTCCAATCCGCCGGCCCAGGCCAGACGCACCGGGGCACCGCGCCAGCGTACTCCCGCGGACAGCCAGCAAACGAAAGCGGGCCGGACCTGATGGCCCGACCCGCTTCCCTGATCGCTCAACTCAACAACTGATGACTCAGGCGTCGCTGTCCGCGTCCCCCGCGCTCAATTCCACCGGCGGAGCGTCCGGCAGATCGCCGGCCCTGGAGCCGGTGAAGGTGAACGGATTCTCGAAGGAGTCCTCCCCTTCGTTGACATCCACGAGCACGATCTCGCCCGGCTTGACCTCACCGAACAGGATCTTCTCCGCGAGGATGTCCTCGATGTCCCGCTGCAGCGCCCGACGCAGCGGACGGGCACCCAGAACCGGGTCGAAGCCCCGCTTGGCGATGAGCACCTTGGCCGCGTGGGTCAGTTCAATGCCCATGTCGCGATCCGCGAGCCGCTCCTCGATCTGGGCGACCATCAGGTCGACGATCCGCTCGATGTCATCCTGGGTCAGCTGGTGGAAGACCACGACTTCGTCGATGCGGTTGAGGAACTCGGGGCGGAAGTGCTGCTTGAGCTCGTCCGAGACCTTGGCCTTCATCTTCTCGTAGCTCGACGCCGCGTCACCGGCCTGGGCGAACCCGAGGTTGACCGACTTGTTGATGTCGCGCGTGCCGAGGTTGGTGGTCATGACGATCACGGTGTTCTTGAAGTCGACCACCCGACCCTGGGCGTCGGTCAGTCGACCTTCGTCCAGGATCTGCAGCAGCGAGTTGAAGATGTCCGGGTGCGCCTTCTCGATCTCGTCGAAGAGCACCACCGAGAACGGCTTGCGCCGCACCTTCTCCGTGAGCTGGCCGCCCTCTTCATAGCCGACATAACCGGGCGGGGAACCGAACATCCGCGACGCGGTGTGCTTCTCCGAATATTCCGACATGTCGAGCGAGATCAGCGCGTCCTCGTCACCGAACAGGAACTCGGTCAACGCCTTGGTCAGCTCGGTCTTGCCGACGCCCGAGGGGCCGGCGAAGATGAACGAGCCGCTGGGGCGCTTCGGATCCTTCAGCCCGGCACGCGTGCGCCGGATCGAGCGCGACAGCGCCTTCACGGCGTCGTGCTGTCCGATGTAGCGCTTGCCGATCTCCTCTTCCATCTTGAGCAGTCGGGCGGACTCCTCCTCGGTCAGCTTGAAGACCGGGATGCCGGTGGCAGAGCTGAGCACCTCCGCGATGGTCTCCTCGTCGACCTCGGCCAGCGTCTCGTTGTCGCCCATCTTCCAGGCGTCTTCCTTCTCGGAGCGCTGGACCAGGAGCTTCTTCTCGTCATCGCGCAGGCGCGCGGCACGTTCGAAGTCCTGGGCGTCGATCGCGGCTTCCTTCTCCAGACGGACCCCGGCGATCTTCTCGTCGAACTCGCGCAGATCCGGCGGTGCGGTCATCCGGCGGATCCGCAGCCGCGCACCCGCCTCATCGATCAGGTCGATCGCCTTGTCTGGCAGGAAACGGTCCTGGATATAGCGGTCCGCCATCTGGGCGGCCGCGGTCAGCGCGGCATCGGTGATCGTGATGCGGTGGTGCGCCTCATAACGGTCCCGCAGGCCACGGAGGATGTCGATCGTGTGGGCGATGGACGGCTCGGCCACCTGGATCGGCTGGAAGCGGCGCTCCAGCGCGGCGTCCTTCTCGATGTGCTTGCGGTATTCGTCCAGCGTCGTCGCGCCGATGGTCTGCAGCTCGCCGCGGGCCAGCATGGGCTTGAGGATCGATGCAGCATCGATCGCGCCCTCGGCCGCACCGGCACCGACGAGGGTGTGGATCTCATCGATGAACAACACGATGTCACCGCGGGTCTTGATCTCCTTGAGGACCTTCTTGAGTCGCTCCTCGAAGTCACCGCGATAGCGCGACCCGGCGACCAGGGCACCGAGGTCGAGCGTATAGATCTGCTTGTCCCGCAGCGTCTCGGGCACGTCACCGCGCACGATCTGCTGGGACAGCCCCTCGACCACAGCGGTCTTGCCGACCCCCGGCTCACCGATCAGGACCGGATTGTTCTTGGTCCGTCGCGACAGCACGGTCATCACGCGCTCGATCTCGGGCTCGCGCCCGATCACAGGATCGAGCTTGTTCTCGCGGGCAGCCTGGGTCAGGTTGCGCCCGAACTGATCGAGCACCGTGGAGCTGGCCGGCCCCTGGCCGCCACCCTCGGTGGTCGCGCCGACGCCAGCCGGCTCGCCCTTGCCGCCACCCTGGAATCCAGACAGCAGCTGCAGCACCTGGTTGCGCACGCGGTTGAGGTCGGCCCCCAACTTGACGAGCACCTGGGCCGCAACGCCCTCACCCTCACGGATGAGTCCGAGCAGGATGTGCTCGGTCCCGATATAGGAATGGTTGAGCTGCAGCGCCTCGCGCAACGACAGCTCCAAGACCTTCTTGGCGCGCGGGGTGAACGGGATGTGACCGGTGGGCGACTGCTGCCCGTGACCGATGATCTCCTCGACCTTCTCCCGAACCGCCTCGAGCGAAATGCCAAGCGATTCCATGGCCTTGGCCGCGACGCCTTCACCTTCGTGGATCAAACCCAGCAGGATGTGCTCGGTGCCGATGTAATTGTGGTTGAGCATCCGGGCTTCGTCCTGGGCGAGCACGACGACCCGCCGGGCCCGGTCGGTGAACCGCTCGAACATGTATCTCCCCTCACACGGCGCCACCCACGTGGCACCCTGCTTGGCAGGAATGCCCGGTGACACCGAACTTCTGTGTTCCCCAACTCTAGTCGCACCCCGGAGTCGGGTGCTTGCGTTAACCGCGTTCCCCACTGGCCTGAGCCTCGACGGCTCAACTCCGAGATGCCTCGTGTGTCACAACGAACGGAGCCCCTCGTCCATTCCCGCTGCGTTGGCGTTCGCCGTGGGCGTACGCTGCAGAACGCTATGGAACCCACAACCTTTGCCTGGCTGGTCATCGCCGGGATCGGGACGGGCGTGATCGGCTATCTCACCGGACTCGCGTCGCTGGTGAGCTATCCCGCCCTGCTCGCCGCGGGCCTGTCCCCCGTCACCGCGAACGTATCCAACACGCTCGGCCTGGTCGGCATCGGCATCGGCACGACCGCCCGAGCCGGCCGGAAGTTTCGCGGCGAACGGGCCAAGCTCCTGCCCCAGATCCTTGTCTCGGCCGCCGGCGGCCTCGTGGGTGCACTGTTGCTCTTGGCCGGCAGCGAGAGCACCTTCGAGAAGATCGTCCCGGCCCTCATCATTCTGGGTTCGGTTGCGCTGCTGGCCCAGCCGTGGCTGGCGCGGTTGCGTGGCGAGACCGACAACCGCCTCGCCTATCTCGTGGCCCTGTTTCTCATCTGTCTCTATGGCGGCTATTTCGGTGCGGGCGCCGGGGTCATCTATCTCGCGATCACGCTGATCGCCACCTCCGAACCCTTCGGCCGCGCCATGGTCCTCAAATCAATCCTGCTCGGCATCACCAACCTCGTCGCTGCGGTCGCGTTCATCGCTGCAGCGGTGTTCTTCGGCGGCCCTGTCAATTGGTTGGCGGCGCTGGGTCTCGGGCTGGGCTGTGTGGTCGGCGGCTGGCTGGGCCCACGCATCCAGGAGTTCATCCCCGAGACGGGCCTGCGGATCACCGTCGCCGTGTGCGGCTTCGGCCTGGCTGCCTGGCTCTGGCTGCGCTGAGTTGCTCCGCTCTCCCGGTCGTACGCCAAGCGCGCGCAGGGTCTCGATCGTGTCGACGTCCTGTGCCGACTTGTCGTGGCGATAACGCACCACCCGCGCAAACCGCAGGGCGAGCCCACCTGGATAGCGACGTGAGCGCTGCACACCATCCACCGCGATCTCCACGACCTGTTCCGGCCGGACAGGCACCACCCACGCGTCCTGCGCATCGCCCCGGTCGACGGCCAGCTCGGTGAACCGCTCGGTCTGCCATCGCAACATCTCGTCTGTCATGCCCTTGAAGGTCTTGCCGACCATGACGAAGCCACCGGTCGCCGGATCCAGCGCGCCGAGGTGGATATTGGACAGCTTGCCCCGGCGCCGCCCCGATCCCCACTCGACCGCCAACACCACCAGATCAACCGTGTGCACGGGCTTCACCTTGATCCACGCACCACCGCGGCGGCCCGCCGCATAGGGCGCGGACAGGTCCTTGACCACCACGCCCTCATGCCCCGCGGCCACCGTGGCCGCGAAGAACTCCTCAGCCTCGGCGACACTGCTGGTCCGGACTCCGGCCACCAGGCCACCCCCGGCACTCGCGGTGAGCGCCTCCAATTCCGCCCGTCGACTCCGCAGCGGTTCGTCCAGCAGGTCGGCGCCGTCCAGATGGAGCAGGTCGAAGAACCACGCGGTCAACGGCACGGGTGCACCGGGGTCGTCGGCCCGCGAAGCGGTCCTGGCTCCCGTGGTCTGGAAGGGCTCAGGAGAACCATCGGCCCGCAGTGCGAGCACCTCACCATCCAGGATGGCCGCGTCACACGCCAACCCGAGCACTGTCTCCACCACCTCGGGCAGACGATCTGTGATGTCCTCGAGGCTCCGGGTGAACAGCCGGACCTCGCCCCTGTGTTTGTGCGCCTGGATCCGGATCCCGTCCAGTTTCCGATCGACCAGACGTTCCTGGCCGCCGAGTGCTGTCGCGAGGTCAGCGGCGGAGGCAGCCAGCATGGGAAGGACCGGGACCCCGACCTGCAATCCGATCCGCGCCAGTTCAGCTGCCCCACCGCGCAGGGCGGGTTCGGCAACGGCCACGACGGACCCGGCGAGCATCGCGGCCCGGCGTACATCCTCCTCAGCAACCCCGGCAGCCTGCGCAACCGCCTGCAGCACGACCGCCGCGGATGCCCCCTGCCGCAGTTCGCCGAGGATGAGTCGGCGGAGGAAATGCTGCTCCGCTGCCGTCGCCGAACCGAAGAGCTCCCCCATCAGCGCGGCCCTCCGGGCCTTCGAGCCCGGCCCGGACGTCGCGGCCAGCTCAGTGAACAGCCGCTCCGCATCCACCAGGGTGAGCCCGGCCGTTGGAGCCGGCGTCGGCAGGTCCGCGACCGCACGCCAGCCCACCCCCAGCCGACCCTGCGGGACGATGCCGGACAGGTATGCCGTCGCCTGTGCCACGCGCTCGCGGGGAACGCTGCGCAGCAGATCCGCCATCACCGTGATCTTCGCGCGGCGTGATGGCGTCGCTGACACGGCCTGTGCCGTCGCCACCACTGCCCACAGGAGGGTCTCATCGGGGTCCATGCCCTCACTGTGACAGCAGCCTCCGACATTTCCATGCGCCGGGAACGTGCCGGCCTCGCGTGGGCCACCGCGGTTGTTTGCCCCGGTAAGCTCCCGAGGCGTGACTGCTACAACAGATCGACCCAATGCCGGCCAACTCGCCCTGCTGCGCTATTCGTCGCTCGCGACGGCAATCGCGGCCCTGCTCCAGTTCCTGCTCGGTGGCTATATGTTCACCTCGCCCAGCGCGACGTTGGCGGACACGCACAACATTATTGGTCTGGTGACGATCGGGGTCAGCCTCATTGCGACCATCGCCGGCTTCGTCAACCGCAGCCGCGGCGGCAATTCCGGGCTCGCCTTCCACATCTTGGGCACCTTCATCCTCACGCTGGTGCAGTTCTCCCTGGGCGAGATCGGCCTGAGCGGCAGCATGGTCATGGTCCACATGGCACTCGGCACCGCCATTCTGGTCAGCGCGATCGCGATGACCACCCTCGCCTTCCGCAAGCCTTTCGCCCGCTCGTGACCGAGCGCCCGTCGGTGGGGCGACGCCTCCTCGGGGGGCTGAAAGACATTGTCCTCGTCGTCCTCGGCGCGCTGATCATCTCAGCGCTGCTGAGGGCGTTCGTCTTTGAGCCGTTCACCATTCCCACCGAGTCGATGGAAAACACCCTGCAGGTCCAGGACAAGGTGATCGCCCAGAAGGTGACGGATTTCAAACGTGGGGATGTCATCGTTTTCCAGGACCCAGGTCAATGGGTGACCGGTGCGTCATCGCAACGCCGCACCAACCCTGCTGCGCGGGTGTTGGAGTTCGTGGGTGTGCTGCCCAACTCCAGTCATGATTTCTTGACGAAACGGGTGATCGGGCTGCCCGGTGATCGCGTTTCCTGTTGCGATGCAGACGGTCGGCTCATGATCAACGGCCTGCCACTGGACGAAAGCGATTATGTGTTTCCGGACAGCCCCGTCCGTGCCTCCAGCACCGAGTTCGATGTCGTAGTTCCACGCAACCACCTTTTCGTGCTGGGCGACCATCGCAATGCCTCGGCAGATTCCCGCTGCCATATGCAGGATGATCCAACGGGCATGAGCGCTTTCGTCCCTATCGACAACGTGGTGGGTCCGGTTGGGCTCATCGTTGCGCCCTTTGAGCGGTGGCAGCAGTTGCGTACGCCGGGGGCCTTTGCGGGTGTGCCGGAGCCCACCCGGGAACCGCCCACCGCACCCGAAATCCTGACCGCCGCGCACTGCTGACCGTCACTTCTGCCCCTCGTGGCCGAAGGACCGCCCCGTCAGGTGTGGCGCGTGCCACGTCAGGTGTGGCGCGTGGACTACACAGTCAGGATTCCGGGTCCAAGGCCGCCAGCTCCGCGCTCAAGCGATCGACCAGCGCAGAAAAATCACCAGCTTCCTCAGTCGCCCGTTCCGCTGCAGCTGACAACCGCTCTGCGTCAGCCGCCAGTCCCGCACCGTGGGCGAGCAGCGCTTCCTCCTGCCCTTGGGCGGCTTCGAGTGCGGCACGCAGCTCAGTCACCAGCGCGCGCACCTCGGCGAGCTCAATGTCGTGCTGGGCCAGCTCCGCAGCTGCGGCAGCAGCCAGCTCTTGGATCCGCTCCACCCGATCGCGGGACTCCTCCCACCGCGCCTCGGCCCGGCCAAGCTCCCGATTGAGTCGTCGGATCTCCGCCGGGTCGGGTCCCGGAGGCACTGCAGGCTCGACCGGTGGCTCGGCCGCCGGTTCAGCCGACTGCGCGGATCGCGTGGTGGGACGAAGCTGGATGACTTCCGCCAAGCCTGCGGCGGGCGCGAACAGGTCCACTGGACCGAAGCCAGCCGCACGCACCGTCGCGGTCAGCGCACCCTCCAGCACACGGTCAGCCAGATCCGGATCGGCCATCGCAGCCTGGATGGTTTCGGCCACCTCTTGTCGCACCGCATCGGGCGCCGCATAGCCGCGCTCAGCCCCCAGGGCACTGGCTCGGCCGGACAGCGAATTCACCACCGCACCACGCAGCCCGGACAGTCGCCTGAGCTCCTCAGGGTCGGCATCGCGATGAGCGCGCGCCAAGGACTCGCCCAGTTCGAACAACTCGGTCAACCGGGCGGCCTCATGCCGCACCAGAAGATTCACCAACCAGGCACCTCTGGTTGGCTTCTTCAGCGCCTTGATGGCCCGGGAACCCACCGGATCCCCGGCGGCTTTCGCGGCAGCCGCCCAACGATCTCGGTTGCCGACAAAGTCCGACCAGGGCCCGGCATAAAGCTCGCCGAGATCCACGACAGGTCAGCGCGCTCAGCGCTGGGCAGCCTCGAAGGCGTCGCGGATATTGGTCGGCACCCGCCCACGGCTGCTGACATCGAAACCGTTCTCCTTGGCCCAGGCCCGGATCTCGGTCGGCGAGGTGCCACTGTTCTTGCGCGCCGGGGCGCCAGCGCGGCCCCGGGCGGTCTTGCGAGCGTGACCGACCCACAGCGCCAGCGCTTCACGCAGTCTTTCGGCGTTGTCAACGGACAGGTCGATTTCATAGTCGACACCGTCGAGACCGAAGCGAACAGTCTCGTCGGCTGTCGTTCCGTCAATATCGTCTTCCAAGATGATCTGGACTCTCTGGGCCATGAGCCA
>JAUNUL010000526.1 GCA_030538175.1 Propionibacteriaceae bacterium
CTGACAGCTTGGACCCGAACACCACGACGGCATCGGCCTCGCCGAGGGTCCGGTTGGCCAAGTCGTGGCCGAAGTTGCCAATGACCCCGGCCGACAGCGGGGCGTCCTCGGGCAGCACACCCTTACCCCCGGACGTCGACACGTAGGGGATGTCGCAGGCTTCTACGAACGCGCGCACGGCCTCCGCCCCGCCGCGGGCCCCGTTGCCGAGCACCACGACCGGCCGCTCAGCGGAGCCGATCAGGGCGGCCGCCTCCGCGACGGCCGCAGCGCTGGGGGTCGGGTGGACGGGGCTCAGGGGGCGCGCCAAGTCCACCCGACCGGCGTGCTCACCCAGCGAGCCGAGAATGGCCCGGCTGTGCAGCACCACCGCGACCGGTCCGGGTTCGCCCGACGTGGCGTGCAGGAAGGCAAGCTGGAGCATCTCCACCGCCTGGATCGGCGAGGTCGCAACGAAGGTGCGCTTGGTCATCGCACCCAGCGCGGTGGCCAGATCAAACGCACCGTAGCCGCCGAACCCGGCCTGGTAGGCGCCGAGGTGGGAGAACGTGTCGCTCTCGGTGGTGTCGGCGACCACGACGAGGGGGGACGCCCCGAGGTGGGCCTCCATGATGCCCGCACCCCCCACACCGAGCAGCCAGGCGCCCTGGGCCATGACGACGGGGGCGCGGCCCGTGGAGCGGCCGTGGTTCTCTGCGATGACCGTCGCGATGGACTCTTCGCGAGCCAGGACGGCGGTGACGCCGGGCAGATCCCGGATCGCATCGAAGATCGCCATGGTGTGGCCGCCAGGCAACCCTACGAGGAAGGGCTCGGGCGCGGCGGCGATCACCTGCGCCATGGCCTGCGCGCCGGTGGTCTGGGGGGTCACTGGGGTCGTCATGCTGTCTTTCCGTTCAGTCGGTGGAGCCGCCGTCGACGGCGATGGAGGCGCCGGTCACATAGGCACCGAGGTCGGTGACGAGAAACTCCAGAACCCCCGCAACGTCGTCGGGCGTCCCATACCGGCGCAGGGCGATGCGCTCGCGGAGGTCGTCTGCTCCGGAGAGCGCGGTGAACAGGGGCGCGAGGCGTCCTGTCTCGATGTAGCCGGGGGCCAGGCAGTTGGCGGTGATGCCCTCCGGGCCCAACTCCTGGGCGAGGGCGCGGGTGTAGAGCGCGACGCCCGCCTTGGCGGCACCGTAGATGCTGTAGCCGCCGTCGGGGTAGACGCGGCGCCCGGCCTGGGAGGAAAGGGTGACGATGCGTCCCCAGCCTTTGCCTCGCAGGTGCGGCACTGCGGCGCGGCAGGTCGCGACCGTCGCCACGAGGTTCAGATCGACGACGGTCCGGACGTGCTCGGGGGTGGCCGCCGACGCCCGCGAGTCGGCCATCGAACCCGACCCACCGCCCGCATTGCACACCAGGATGTCGAGGCCCCCCAGCGTCGCCGCGACCTCCTCGACAGCCGCGTGGAGGGCCTCGGTGTCGGTGACGTCGACCCCAACTTCGTGGGCGCGTCGGCCTTGGGCCCGCACGGCCTCGCCGGTGGTGTGGCCGCCGGCGCCGGTCGCCTCGGCCTCGGACGCCTCAAACGACCGAAGGTCGCGGTCCAGCACGCCGACGTCGGCGCCCAGAAGTGCCAACCGGAGCGCAAAGGCGCGTCCGATGCCGCGGGCACCGCCGGTGACCAG
>JAUNUL010000527.1 GCA_030538175.1 Propionibacteriaceae bacterium
AGATCTTCCTCACCCGCAACTACGCCCTCTGCGTCATCTTCACCACCCCGGTCGCGCTCCTGCTCGGTGGGGCACTGACGGTACCGCTCGGGCAGACGGTGGCGGCCCGGATCATCGAGATCGTCTTCTCCGTCGTCTTCGCCCTCGCCCTGCTGTGGCTCTACCAGCCCGACGCCGAACCCCAGCACCACCTGCGCCTGCAGCACCGCTGCCGCCGCGCCATGGGCGCCCTGCTCGGGGCACTGCTCACCGCCACACCGGAGAAGGCCCTGGAGCTGCGTCGCGACCTGCAGTACGAACTGCTCTCCGAACGCCGGGCCGCCCAGTCCCTGGCCCGCAACAATCCCGGGGTGGCCGAACAGCGCTGGGAACAGCACGTGGAACTGCAACGCTCCGGCTACGCCCTGCTCGATCACTGCGAGGCCCACCCCGACCGGGAACCCGACATGGCCGAGGTCACCGCCCTGGCCGAGCGGATCCGCCGCACCGAACCCTGACCCGACCCGACCCGCCGGGGCAGGCCTACACTGTGCCCCGGACACAGCAGCACTGAGCGAGGGGGACCCCGGATGGCGGAACAGGACCACACAGCGGCACCGACGGAGCCGATGCCACCGCGCCCCGGTTTCTGGGCCCTGTTCACCGCCTTCCACTCCCCCGGCCCCCGCTGGCCCGGCGCGCTGCGCGCCGCCCTGGCGCTGGCCATCCCCGGCTCGGTCGCCCTGCTGCTGGGGTACACCTCCGAGATGCTGCTCATCGCGGCCGGCGGGTTCGCCGTCATCTACGGCGAGGGGCACCCGTTCCGCACCCGCTGGCGCGTCATGGGCGTGGCCGGGCTGCTGCTGGTCACCGGCGCCATCGCCGGCGCGTTCGTCGGTTCGGTGGTGTGGGAGCAGATCGGGGCGGGCGGCACCCGGTGGTGGCTCCTGCTGGCCGCGCTGTTCACCGCCAGCGCCGCCACCGTCGGCGCGTTCGTGCAGAACGCGCTGCGCCTGCCGCCGCCGGGCAGTTTCTTCATCATCATGGTCACCGGCGGCTCCACCATGGTCGCCCGCCTGGGGCTCAACCCCTTCGAGGTCGGCGCCTGGGCGGTGGTCGGCGCGGTCAGCGGCATCCTCCTCGGCATGGCCCCGATGCTCGTCCACCGGCACCGACCGGAGGTCAATGCGGTGGCCACGGTGGAGCGGGCGGTGCGGGACTTCGCGGCGGGAGAGGCGAGTGTGGCCAAGCTGCATCAGGCCCGCACCGCGCTGCATGCGGCGTGGAACATGCTTGCCGACGCCGGCGTCATCCGCGCCGGCCGCGTCATCGACTCCTCCCGGAGTGAACTCGTCGCCCGCACCCTGCGCGCGCACCGGCAGCTGGCCGGGCTCAACACCTTCCGCGACCAGGTCGACGGGTCGGAGGAGCTGACCGACACCCCCAACTACGTCGACCTGACGCGCACCGCGATCCCCCACACCCGGCCCTCGATCGCCTACCGCCTCTACCGCTCGGCCCACCGGCACAGCCACGCCACCATGACCGCGGTCAAGGTGTTTATCGCCTGCCTCGCGGCCAGCGTCGTCGGCATCGCGTTCGGCCTCGACCGGCCGGACTGGGCGATCGTCTCCGCGCTGCTCATCCTGCAGTGGGGCCCGGATCGCCTGCCCGGCACCATCCGGGGCCTGCA
>JAUNUL010000528.1 GCA_030538175.1 Propionibacteriaceae bacterium
CAGAGCATCTGACTGTTAATCAGAGGGTTACTGGTTCGAGTCCAGTCGGGGGAGCCATAAGGCCTAGTCAGAGTTAGTTTGGACTCGGGCCCGCCACTCCCAAATCGGCCAAAGTACCAACATTGGTACCAACATGCTGTTTTCGGCGACATCCGCGGGCCACGAATGGACACCCGTGGACACCCATCCTCACCTGCTTCTCCGGTGGCTTTGGGTGCGCGTCTTGGAGGTCATAGGACGGCCGCATTGGCGGACTTGTCGCCGTCCAGATCACGCCCGAGGTAGACGCTCATGGTCATGCTCGGATCGGCATGCCCCAGTTGGTCGGAGATCGCTGCCAAGGGGATGCCTGCCTCGTGGAGCAAGGTCGCGGCTGTGCGCCTGAAGGTGTGGGGGATCGCCCAGGGGAAGCCGGCGTCGTCGAGGACGTCTCGGATCCAATGAGCAAGGTTGGTGGCGTCGACAGGTACGTTGTCGCCGGGGAACGTTCGTAGCCCATTGGGGAGGACGACTTCGCGTGGACGACCCATCGAGAACACATACGGGGTGGGGTGCTCCCATTGCTTCATGAGCTCGCGTCGCTTCTTCAACCTCTTGGCCAGCCACACGGGCAGATTGTTCATCCTGTCCGAGCCGCTGGTCTTGGTCCCGCGGATGCGGACGCGGCGCTGCTTCAGGTCGAGGTCGGGCCACTGCAGCAGGCGTGCCTCGGAGATGCGGCAGCCTGTACCGGCCATGAACGCGATCGTGTCAGCGGTGAGCTGCCACTTGCGGATGGTGCGTGGGTGCGTGGCCTCGGTTGCCTTCTCGTCGGCTTTCGCCAAGACCTCGTCGCGTTCCTTGCGGGTGAAGGCCCGGCTGCGATCGCGTCCGGTGTCGGTGGGCTTCACCGACGAAACCGCACCGATGGTGCGCGCCACGTTCATCTTGATCACCCCCCGCCGCAGGCACAGGTTGAGGATGCTGGAGAGGACGGACCGGCACATCTTGGCGGTTTCGGTGCCCTTGGTGTCGGCGATTCCTTGGAGGAACAGGATCAGACGTTGCGGATCGTTGACTTGCGCGATCGTCCTGCCCCGCAGGGGTGAGCCCGGGCCCACCAGATGCCGGGTGTACAGGCTCGTGTAGATCCGCTTGGTCTCACGCGAAAGACCTCCACGGGATGGTCGGGCTTCGGGGCGCTCGATCCAGTCAAGCCAGGCAGCGCCGGCATCGGTGAAGGGCGAGGACAGGCTGAGGACTGAGTCATCGGTACTGGTGTCAGCGCTCTGGTACTCCTCGATCGCACCTTCAACCGCCGCGATGGCTTCGCGCTGGGTGCGTGCCCATCGGGTGACATCGATGCGAGTCCCATCTTCAGCGCGGTATTGGCAACGGGCCCGCCACAGCGTGGCCTGACGGCGATTGGCAACGCGGACGCGCTGTCCGTTCTCGTTGCGCTTGTAGGGGGCAGCTTCGATCGGCGAGTGCTCGCCTGGCTGTAGACCCTTCATGGTCGACCCGCCCATCGCGGGTTAGTGGCGATGGGATTCATGCCGGCCGAGTTGCGCACATGAGGCGATCAATCTCACGCGGCTCAACCCGCAGGAGCCGAGGACCGTAGCGATAAGCGGGGAGGCGTCCGCTGGCGACCCAGCGTCGGAGGGTCTTGACGGAGATGCCGGTGCG
>JAUNUL010000529.1 GCA_030538175.1 Propionibacteriaceae bacterium
ACCCTGGATTTGCTGACCAAGCCCGACCAGTTGCCGGCCGCCGCCCGCCTGGTCGCTGCGAACCCGCAGACCCGGTTCGTCCTGGACCACCTGTCGAAGCCGACGATGCGGGACGCGGACTACGACGCCTGGGCCGCCGGCATCTCGGCGGTCGCGGCCAACCCGCAAGTGGCCTGCAAGCTGTCCGGCTTCCTCACCTTCGACGCCGGCATGACCACCCAACGCCTGCGTCCCTATTACGACCACCTGCTGGCCAGTTTCGGAGCCGAGCGAATCCTCTTCGGCAGCGACTGGCCGGTCAGCGTCCTGGGTGGCGGCTACCCGCGAGCTGTGGAGATCGTCGAAGAACTGACCGCTGACCTGGACGACGCCGCCCGCGACCGTATCTGGCGGGCCACCGCCCTGGAGTGGTACCCGGCCGCTGCGAAGCGGCTGGCGTCCCGCAGCTGAATGACAATTCAACGTCCGCCCCCGAACCCAACCGGCATCCGAACCAATCAGACAAACCAGACAACAGGAGCGCAGCAATGGAGAAGCGAGCCATCCGCACCGGCCTCGAGTTGACCGTCATCGGCCTGGGCGGCGCCCAGTTCGGCAACCTCTATCGGGAGATGTCCGAAGACGAGGTGACCCGCACCGTGGAGTTGGCCTGGGAGAACGGGGTGCGCTATTTCGACACCGCGCCGCACTACGGCATGGGCCTGTCGGAGCGGCGGCTGGGCAAGGTGCTGCAGCAGTACCCGCGCGACGAGTACGTGCTTTCGACCAAGGTGGGACGCCTGATCCGCGACAACCCGGGCGGTACCGGCACCGGTGACGAGGGCTATTTCGTGCCGAACACCACCAAGCGGGTGCTCGACTACTCCGGAGACGGGGTGCGCAAGTCGATCGAGGAGAGCCTCGACCGGCTGGGCATCGGCCGCATCGACATCGCCTTCCTGCACGACCCGGACGACTACTGGGAATCCGCCTCCCAGGAGGGTGCGCCGGCATTGGCCGAGTTGCGCGACCAGGGCGTCATCAACGCCTTCGGCGCCGGCATGAACCAGTCGGAGATGATCGCCCGGTTCATCCGCGAGTGCGACGCCGATGTGGTGATGTTGGCCGGCCGCTACACGCTGCTCGAACAGGGCGCGAACGCCGAGGTCTTCCCGGCTTGTGAAGAAACCGGCGCCAAGGTGGTCATCGCCGGGGTGCACAACTCCGGTCTGCTCGCCCGGCCGCGGCCCAACCCCGATTCGCACTACAACTACGAGAAGGCCCCCACCGAGCTGATCGAGCGGGCCAACCAGTTGGCCGACCTGACCGAGAAGTACGGGGTGAGTTTGCCGCAGGCCGCCGTCAACTTCCCGTTGACGCATCCGCATGTGGTGTCGGTGTCGGTCGGCGCGTCCAAGGCCAGCCAGTTCCGGGAGAGCCTGGACCGGGTGGCTGCCGGGGTGCCCGCCGAGATGTGGGCGGAGTTGGTCGAATCCGGTCTGGTCGACACCACCGGCCTGCAGCTGCCCGGGGCCGCGTCATGACGAGCGCGCGGATCATCGAGATCGTCGCCGAGGACCGGCGCTTCCCGCTGGAGGGCGGCGCCGGCACCGACGCGGTGCATTCGGGGGCGATCTACGCCTACGCGGTCTGTCGGTTGAAGACCGATGCCGACATCGACGGCGC
>JAUNUL010000050.1 GCA_030538175.1 Propionibacteriaceae bacterium
TCCCCGCCCCAGCGACCCGGCCCGCCTTGTCCTCGGCCTTGGCCGCCCTGCCCCTGACCCGGACCACCCGCGCCAGGCCACAGCGGCCGACCATAGAACCGTGGCAGCAGCAGGCGCACCAAGACGGCCGTGACCAGCCCACCGACGAGTGCCACCGCCAGATGGGTGATGAACAACCGGATCGACAACCGCTTCATGCCCGCTCCCCGACGAACTTGTAACCAACCCCCCGCACAGTACGGATGAAACGCGGGTCGGTCGCATCGTCGGACAGTTTGCGGCGGAGGTTGCGGATGTGCACATCGACCACCCGCTCATCGCCGAAGAAGTCATAGCCCCAGACCTTCTCCAACAACTGCGCACGGGAGAACACCCGTCCGGGCGCCTGGGCCAGCACGAGCAGCAGATCGAACTCCAGTGCCGACAACTCCACAGGCTGGCCGTCGACGGTCAGCTCGCGTTCAGCGGGGCGGATGACCAGGTCGACGAACCGCAGCCCGGGCGGCTCGGGTGCCCGGTCGCGGCGCAGGATGGCCTTCACCCGCGCAACAACTTCGCGCGGGCTGAACGGCTTGGTCACATAGTCATCCGCACCAACGGCCAGGCCCACGAGCTTGTCGACCTCTTCGCTCCGAGCGGTGACCATCATCACGAACGCCCCCGACCGCGCGGGATCAGACAGGGCGCGCACCCGGCGCAGCACCTCGACCCCATCGATATCGGGCAACCCGACGTCCAGCAGGATCATGTCCGGCGATTCCGCTTCGACCGCAGCCAGCGCCGCAGCGCCGGTCGCGGCCTCGGCAACGGTGAACCCGTCGGCCTCCAGGTAGGCCTTCAGCACTTCCCTGATCTGCGGTTGGTCATCGACAACCAGCACCGTGGCGCCCATGTGAAGCATCGAATCACATCAGACCGACACATCGGTGATAGCGCCGGCGGGCTCGCGACGATAGTCGGCCGGCTCGAGGAGTCGCGAGCAGGCGTACCCGATCACGAGACCCCAGAACGCCGAGCCGATGTTGAGGATCGACAGGCCGGAGACTGTGACCACGAAGGCGATCATGGCGCCCCACGTGTAGCGGGTCTGGAACGAGGTCACGAAGGCTGCCTGCAGGCTGGGCAGCATCGCGATGCCGCCGAGGGCGAGGATGTACGCCTCAGGGGTGGCGAGCATGATCTGCGTCAGCGCCGGCGAGAGGAGCCCGAAGATGATGGAGACGATGCCGAGGGTGACGGCCGCGGTGTACTGCCGGCGGCGCTCACCCGAGGATGTCAACAGCGCGTTGGTCGGGCCGGTGAGGCAGGCGGAGATCGCGCCGACGGCGGCACTGACCAGGGAGCCGATGCCGCTGCCGACCGCCGCGACAGTGACAGGTGGGTTGTGTCCCGCGGCACGCAGGACGGCGACGCCCTGGCCGTTCTGGACGACCAGCACCGTGATCGCCAGCGGGACGACGAGCTCGATCATCGCCGCGACCGACCACTGCGGAGCGGTGAACTCCGGTGCGACGACGAGCCGGTCGAACGCGCCCGGGCCCAGATCGAACTTGCCGCTGGCCGCGACCGCACCGGCACCCACGAGCAGGGCACCGAGGACCGGGGGCAGGTACTTGCCGAAGCTGGGCACCCGGGTGAGGAGCAGATAAACCAGCACCATCGACCCGGCGATGAACGCCTCGTCGCCGACGGACTGGACGAGGTTGGTGCCGAAGGAGAGGAATACCCCGGCGACCATGGCCATCACGATCGGCATGGGGATGGCTTCCATGACCTTCTTCACCAGCCCGGTCAACCCGAGCACGATGATGAGCACACCCGTGGCGAAGAACGCACCGATGACCTCGGGCCAGCTCAGGTGACCCAGGGCCGGGCCGACCAGGACCGTGCCGGGGATCGTCCAGCCGAAGCCGAGCGGCTGGCGATAGATGATCGAGTTCACCAGGGTCAGCGCGCCGCCGACGAAGAAGATGCCGAAGATCCAGGACGCCAGCTGGGCTGGGGTGAGCCCGCCGATGCGGCCGACGGTCAGCACGACGGCCACCGGGCCGGAGGCGGCGAACACGAGCCCGACCAGCCCGTTGAGGACATAGTGGGGTCCGATATCGCGGATGATGTCCCGCGGGGTCGCGGGGCGTACGCCGGGTCGCTCGATCAACGGCTCACGCGGCGACTTTCGTGGTGTTCTGATCATGGGGACTCCTCTCGGCGCTGGGCCAAGCTCAGCCATCTGGGTGCTTCCATGTCATCACCGCCGCACCCCCCTTATGGGGGTCGAGCCGTGCCCTGTCGTGCCTGGGTATGGCGTACCCAGGCACAGGTGGGCCAGCTCGGGCTGAGAAATTGTCGGCTGCAAGCACTGGAATGGATGCATGACGAATCCCACCCAGAACCAAACCCACCACACCGACACCCTGCGTGCGGTCGTCACCGGTGCCAGCACCGGGATCGGCGCCGCGACCGTCCGCCGCCTGATCGCCGAGGGATGGTCAGTCCTGGCGGTAGCCCGTCGCGAGGATCGGCTCGCCGAGCTCGCCGCGGAGACCGGCTGTGATTACGTCGCCGCCGACATCACCTCCGACGACGACGTCGCTCGCATCGTCGAGGCGGCCGGCCCCACGCATGCTCTGGTGAACAATGCCGGCGGTGCCCGCGGGGTCGACCAGGTCATCGCAGCTGATTTGGACAACTATCGCTGGATGTATGAGGTGAACGTCCTCGGCACCGTCCGCCTGACCAAGGCGATGCTGCCGGTGATGATCCCCACCGGTCGGGCCGATGTGCTGGTCCTGACGTCCATCGCGGGCCACGTGTCCTATGAGGGAGGTGCCGGCTATTGCGGCGCCAAGGCCGCCGAGCGGGTGCTCGCCGAAACGCTGCGTCTGGAGCTCAACGGACAACCCGTTCGCGTCATCGAGATCGCCCCCGGCTTGGTGCACACCGAGGAGTTCTCACTGCGCCGCTTGGGCAACGACCAGGCCAAGGCCGATGCGGTCTATGCCGGTGTCGCCAACGTCCTGTCCGCCGATGACATCGCCGATGCCATTGCCTGGACCCTGACCAGGCCCCACCATGTCAATATCGACCTCATGGTGGTGAAGCCGCTCGCCCAAGCAGCCATCCACAAGCTGCATCGCACCACCTGAGCCGACCCACGGCAACCCATCGCGACCAACGGAAGTGAGCATGGCCGGCAACGATCTCGGGGAGTTCCTCAAAGCGCGGCGGGCCATGGTGGCCCCGGACATCCACCTGCTCGGGGATCCACGACCCCGCCGCGTGCCCGGGCTGCGCCGCGAGGAGGTGGCGCAGCTCGCGGGACTGAGCGCGGACTATTACACCCGGTTGGAGCAGGGCCGGCACCGTTCCCCGTCCGAAGCGGTGCTCAACGGCCTTGCCGAGGCGCTGCGGTTGGATCCCAGCGCCCGCCAGCACCTGTTCGCCCTCGCCCGTGCGGCGGCCGGGCCGAGTGGGCCGCGACCAGTGGACCGCCAGGTCCAGCGCGTACGCCCGTCGCTGCACCAGCTGCTCGAATCCCTGCCGCACCTGCCCGCGTTCGTGCGGGGGCGGCGTACGGACGTGCTGGCGATGAACCCGCTGGCACGCTTCGTGTTGCACGACTTCATGGCCGAGCCGGTCCGGGAACGGAACCTGGTCCGCTGGGCCCTGCTCGACCCCGAGGCGCGGACGCGTTATCGCGACTGGGAGCAGGTGGTGAGCTCCATGGTGGGCACGCTGCGGATGGATGCCGGGCGGCACCCCGATGATCCCCTGCTCAAGGAGCTGGTGGGCGAGCTCGCGGTGCAGTCGGAGGAGTTCCGGCAGTGGTGGGCCGAGCAGCGCGTGGTTGAGCGGACCGCCGGGATCAAGCGGTTCAACCATCCGATGGTCGGCGAGCTGGAGGTCGACTACGAGGCGTTGGACGTCGCCGGCGAAACGGACCAGACTTTGTTCGTCTATACGACCCGGCCGGGGTCGGAGTCCGAGCAGAAGATGCGCCTGCTGGCCGGGTGGGTGAACGAACGGGCGGAAGCCGCATCCGAGCCGGCGGACAGTTCGGCTGCTGGGCAGGGTCTTCCGCTGCAGCCTCAGGATCGGCCAGAGTGAGGCATGGCCACAAACGAGCTCACTTTCCGCTTCCTCGCTGCCCCCACTGATATTGGCCTCCAAGGCAAGGTGCCCGGTGGGCGCGTCCTGGAGTGGATCGACAAGGCGGCGTATGGCATCGCCGTCGCCTGGGCAAAGAAGCCCACCGTCACCGCCTATGTCGGCAACGTCGTGTTCAACCACGCCATCGCCAACGGCGAGCTGGTCGAAACGAATGCCCGCATCGTCCGCACGGGCCGCACCAGCATGACGATCCTGGTCACGGTCAACGCCGGGTCCCCGCGCACGGGTGAGATGCACGAGGCCTGCCGCTGTGCGCTGGTGTTCGTCGCGATCGACGAGAACGGCAAGGGCGTCGAGGTGCCGCCCTTCACCCCAACCACGGACACCGAGAAGAAGTTCTTCGCCGACGCCGAGGAGCTCGACAAGTCCCGCAAGGACATCGAGCGGCTGATGAGTCGGGCGTCGTATACCGATGCCGGCCAGGGCGAACGCATCACCATGCGGTTCCTGGCCAAGCCGACCGACGTGAACTGGGGCGGCAAGGTGCACGGCGGCACGGTGATGGGCTGGATCGACGAGGCGGCCTATGCCTGTGCCCAGCGCTGGACCGGTGGCGAGGCGATCGCGATCTATGCCGGTGGCGTGCGGTTCTATCGCCCGATGATCATCGGCCACCTCGTCGAGATCGAGGCCCGGCTGCTGCACACCACTGACAAGACCATGCACATCTCGGTGCACGTGCGCACCGGCGACCCGACCACCCGCCTGATGCAGGACAGCTGTCACTGCCTCATGGTCCTGGTCGGCCTCGACGACGAGGGCCAGCCCACCGAGGTCACCCAGTGGCGCCCGACCATCGGCGAGGACATCGCGCTCGATCAGCACGCCCAGGACCTGCAGGCCGCGCGGCTGTCGCACGGCTACATGGACCTGTTCGTCCCGGCTGAAGCCTGACGCCCCCGCCGGCCCGCAGCGTCAGCCGTGGGCAGCCAGCACTGGCGCCAGCCGCTCTGCCCCGATCGCAAGGTTGGCGACGAACTCCTCGATCCGTTCCGCCTCGTCCCGGCGATGGATCACGGTGAACTCGAGTTCGTCGCCATCGACGACGTAATAGAGCCCGATCCCGCCCGCGCTCGTCGGCGCGAAGGCGCACCGCAGCACCGCGTCCCGGGTGCCGAGTGAGGTGGTCGACAGGAAGTCGGTCGACAGCCGGCGATAGCCCTCGTCGTCATGCAGGGGTGTCGCGTCACCGAGACGCTCAGCGGCCTCGGCCAGACCGAGCAGGTGCCGGTCGACGCCGTTGCCTGCCTTGGCGTTCTTCACCCAGCCACGATGGGCATCGAGCGCCGTGGCGAGCAGGGTCGCCGCCTCTTCGGCGTCCGGTCGATCGAGCAACGCTTCGACCAGCGCCACCGCCGCCGGGGTGTTGGCGCGCAGGCATTCGGTGCGCCCGGCCTGGTACTCCCGCATGTCCACGGCCTCATACGTGCTGCGGACTCGACCGTACGTCGCACGCTGGGCGTACAGCATCACCCACTGCAGGACCGCGTCGGCACTGATTCGCTTGCCGGTCGGGATCGGGTTTGGCACACGCACGAGTTGCACGTGCAGGGGTGCGGCGCGGTCCCGGTACGCCGCGAGATCCGCCTCAAGCTCGGCCTCCTGGGCATCGGAGATACGCCACGCGAGCGTGTCCGGCGTCCGGCTTTCCTGTGGAAGCCCGGTGGCGTCATCGCGCTCGCCAGTTTCCACACGAGCGTGGGCCTCGGCGACGAGCCCCAGCAGGGTGCCGCCATCGGCGAGGCTGTGCTCCATGTGCAGGGCGACCAGGCCGTGGCGCAGCTGGACCTGATAGGTCAGAGGCTTCCACGTCCAGGCCCGCCCCGGTTCGAACGCCACCCGCCGGATGAACTCGGCCTCCAACGCGTCGCCGGCCAGACCGTCGGCAGCGAGTCCGTCCGCCGCCAGGTCCTCGTCGCTCAGGTGCAGGACGAACAGCGCATCGCGGACGCGGTTGTGCGTACGCCGGTTCGCCTCGTCCTCGAGCAGCTCTTCCAGTGCGGCCGCCGCGTGGTCGCCACCGCGATAGGACGGCGCAGTGAAATCCAGTGCCGTGCCAGCGTGGTCAGCGCCTGCTGCATCATCGAGGATCGCCTGCAGGTCTGCCTGGATCGCCGTTCGTGACAGCAGGCCACCGTCGGAGTCGCTGACCGACACGGCGTACCACCGCCCCTGCCACAACACGCCGACATCGCGGCTGCGCGGGTCCCAAGGACCGGGCTCAATGTCATCCTGTCCACTATGTGGACGACGAATTCCGCCGGCCATGATGACGCGTTGGCTCCCATCGACCGGTTCCCCGCGTGGGGTCACCTCGGGGGCGACCTCTCCGCTGACGTACGCCAGGTGGGCGCTAGCGAACGCATGCAGCACCTCGGCGGCGAATGCGGCAGCGGGCGTACCCTCGGCGCTCGTCGGCCACGCGAGCCGGAAGCCGACGCTGGTGCTCAACGGCAGCGGGTCCCGAACGGTCAGATAGCCCTTGAGCCACGCGGCTGAGAGCCAGCTGCGGCCCTCGGCGTTCTCCATCTCCGCGAAGCGCTCCAACTCAGCTTGCGCAGGCTTTCCGAGGCCCTCGGCATAGTCCCGAACGACCTGTTCGGTCCGGTCGAATTCCTCGGCGGACAACAACGGTGATGCAGCGGTGAGATAGCGATCCAGGGTCTCGGTCAGGGGCGGGACGGGCAGCAGTTTCACGTCGACTCCACGAAAAAGTGTCCTGATATTCGGCACCGAAAGGGGCCGCCACCACGATGACATCACACAAATCTGGTCAGCATCGGAGTCCCACGGACTGGTTTGCTGACAAGGTATGGGTGACCAGGTGTGGATTAATCCGCAGAGAGGCCAACGATGACTCCCAGTGCAACCCCCTTCTCATTGTCCCGCCGCCAGCTGCTGCAGGCCGCTGGATTGACCGGTGCAGCCGTCGCCGGACTCGGCGGACTGACCGCATGTGGCGGCTCCGGTTCGGGCGGTGCCGGGGGCAGCGGACAGCTCATCCACGGCGCCACCGGTGGGTCGGTGAAGGACACCGTCGCCAACCCCGATATCGCGCGGGTGAACGCCCTCTATGAGCCGCTGATGCGCTGGGACGACAACTACGAGCTGCAGCACGGCCTGGCCGAGAGCGTGGAGCCGAACGACACCGCCCAGGAGTGGACGGTCCGGCTGCGCGATGGCATCACCTTCCACAACGGCAAAACCGTCACCGCTGAGGATGTGCTCGCCACGATCCAGCGGGTCGCCAACCCGGACGACCCGAAGTCCGCCGGCTCCGACCTGGCCCGTGTTATCGATATGGCCGCGACCACCACGGTCGACGACCGCACGGTGAAGATCGTGTTGAAGCGACCGAACGCCATTGTCGATGTTCTGTTGGCCGAATACCACTTCGGTGTGGTGCCAGCCGACTATGACCCGGCAAACCCCGTGGGCACGGGCCCGTTCGCGTATCAGTCGTTCACCCCGGGCCAGACGAGCACCTTCACGAAGTACGCCGACTATTGGGGTGAGGCCGCCAAGGTCGATTCGTTGGTCATCCAGGACTTCACCGATGAGAACGCCAAGGTCAACGCCCTGCTCGCGGGCCAGCTGCACACGCTCGACTATCTGCCGACCAACCTCGTCGACTCAGTGAAGGGGGCCGGCGGCGGTGCGCTGATCGCCGAGACCGGGGCGTGGATGCCGTTCACAATGCGGGTCGACACGGCTCCGTTCAACGACGTCCGCGTGCGCCAGGCGATGCGCCTCATCGTCGACCGGCAGCAGCTCATCGACCAGGCCCTCAGCGGCTATGGCTCGCTCGGCAACGACCTCTATGCGCCGTTCGATGAGGCGTACGCCGGCAAGGACTTCCCGCAACGGACCCAGGATCTCGAGCAGGCGAAGTCGCTGCTGCGCCAGGCCGGTCAGGAGAACCTGCAGGTCGAACTATTCACCGGTGACGACATCTCGTCGGTGGCGGTGTCCGCGGCCAACCTGTTCGCCGAGCAGGCCCGCGGGGCCGGCGTACAGGTCCGGGTCACCAAGAAGACCCCGTTCTTCGGCGACGACTATCTGTCCTATCCGTTCGGCCAGAGCTTCTGGCACACCCGGCGCTATCTCCCCCAGGCTGCCCAGTGCGCGCTCAAGGGGAGCCCGTTCAACGAGACACACTTCGACAACCAAGCCTTCGCCGACCTCATCGACGCGGCCACCACCGAGACGGATAAGGCGAAGCGGGCGACGCTGGTGAAGGATGCCCAGCAGATTGAATATGACGAAGGTGGCAACATCATCTGGGGCTTCCGCCAGCAGGTCGACGGCTATGCCAAGGGTGTCGAGGGGTTGAAACCGAACAAGTATCTGCCGCTCGGCGGGTACCGCTTCGAACGTCTGTCGGTCTCCTGAGCGCAGACGATGAGTGCCGTTGACGTTCAAACCGGGGCGACTGCCCCGGCGCCGTCCGGTGGCCGCAGCGCCGCCCTCAACTGGACGTGGTGGCTGCTGCGCCGCCTCGCGCTCGCGGTCGGCACGATGCTGTTGGTGTCGATCCTGGTGTTCGTCGCCACCTCGTCGTTGGGGGACCCGGTCCGCGCCATCCTGGGCCGTGACTATGAGCTGAGCCCCGAGCGCGTACGCCAGCTCGAGCAGCTGATGAACCTCGACAAGCCGCTGCTGGTCCGCTATTTCGACTGGCTCGGTGGGCTGCTGACCGGGGACTTGGGAATGTCGGTGGCCGCGATGCGGCCGGTCAGTCAGATGATCGGCGACACCGTGGTGAACAGTCTGGTGCTGGTCGCGATCTCCGCGGTGGTCATGATCCCGGTGTCGTTCGGTCTGGCGATGTTGTCGTCGGCGCTGCGCAAGGGCCGCGGTGATTCGGTCATCCAGAGCATCTTGTTGACGCTCGCGGGCCTGCCGGAGTTCGTGATCGGCATCCTGCTCGTGGCGCTCTTCTCGACCACGGTCTTCCGGCTGCTGCCGGCGGTCACGGTGTCGATGCCCGGCCAGCCACCCTGGTCGCGGCCGGAGGCCATGATCCTGCCGGTGTTGACGCTCGTGCTCGCGGTCTCCCCCTATGTCGCCCGGATCGTGCGGGCCACGTTGTTGGAGGTCCTCGACAGTGAGTACGTCGAGTTGGCCCGCCTCAAGGGCATCCCCGAAGGGGTCGTCATGCGCCGCCACGCGCTGCGCAACGCGATCGTGCCCGGTGTCCAGGTGATGGCGCTGCAGCTGGCCTGGCTGGCCGGTGGCGTGGTGGTGATCGAGGCGCTGTTCTCCTATCCCGGGATCGGCAAGCAGCTCGTCGACGCGGTCCGCAACCACGACGTGCCGCTGGTGCAGGCGCTCAGCATGATCATTGCCGGTGTCTATGTGACCGTGAACCTGATCGCGGACGTGCTGTCGATCCTGCTCACCCCACGCGCCCGGACGGCGATCGCAGGATGAGCACGTTGCGACGGCTGCTGCGGCGCCCACAGTTCATCATCGGGTTGACGATCACCGTGGTGATCGTGGTCCTAGCCATCGCCGGGCCCTGGGTGGCCCCGTTCGGCGAACGGGAGATCACCGGACCACCGTTCTCCAGCACCATCGGGGTGTTCGGCACCGACCATCTGGGTCAGGACGTGCTCAGCCGGGTGCTGCACGGCGGGCACAGTGTGCTCGTGGTGGCATTCTTCGGGACGCTGCTCGGCATGGTCGGCGGGGTGGCGTTGGGCGTGGGTGCGGCGTACACGGGTGGCTGGTGGGACGAGATCCTCATGCGGCTCAACGATGTCGCGCTCGCCTTCCCGCAGATCCTGCTCGCGCTGGTCGTGCTGACCGCGTTGGATCCGAGTCCCGGTCTGCTGATCCTGCTCGTCGGGATCTCGCACATGCCCCGCATCGCACGGGTCTCCCGCGGCATCGCCCTCGGGCTGGTCAGTCGGGAGTTCGTCCAGTCGGCGGAGGCACTCGGTGAACGACCGAGCCGGATCGTGATCGCCGAGGTCCTGCCGAACATGTCGACGCCGTTGTTGGCGGAGGCGGGGCTGCGACTGACGTACTCCATCGGCCTTGTCGCCGCCCTCGGCTTCCTCGGTTTCGCCGCCGATCCGGGTGCGGCCGACTGGGGGCAGATGATCAACGAGAACGGCCTGGCCCTCACCATCCAACCGGGTGCGATCCTCGCCCCGGTCCTCACCATCGGCATCTTCACCGTCGGCACGAACCTGATGGCCGACTCGATCGCCAAACTCACCGGGCGGGTGCACACATGAGCGGCCTCATCGTCGCAGGACTGCGCGTCGGGCTCGTCGGCACCGGCATCGATGTGGTCGACGACATCGACCTCACCCTCCGCCCCGGCGAGATCGTGGGCTTGGTCGGCGAATCCGGCTCCGGCAAGACGACGGTCGGGACCGCGTTGTTGGCGTACGCCCGGGACGGTGCCGAGATCGAAGCCGGGCAGGTCCTGTTGGCTGGCGAGGACGTCCTGGCCAAGCCTTGGCGCGAGGTGCGCGATCTGCGGGGCACGCGGCTGGCGTACGTCCCACAGGATCCCGCGGCCGCGCTCAACCCGAGCATCCGGATCGGCCGCCAGCTGGTTGAGCTGATGGAACTGCGGAACATGGGGACGACTCCGTCCCGCCTGGAGGATGCCCGGCGCGGCTTGGTCGAGGTGGGGCTGCCGGACACCGATGAGTTCCTGCGGCGTTACCCGCATCAGCTGTCCGGCGGGCAGGTCCAGCGGGTCGCGCTGGCGATGGCGTTCATGCCGCGCCCCGATGTGCTGGTCCTCGACGAGCCGACGACCGGCCTGGATGTGACGACGCAGGGCATGGTGCTCGACACGATCGCGGCGCTGTGCGAGTCCCACGATGTCGCGGCGCTGTATGTCACTCACGATCTCGCCGTTATCGCGAATATCGCGGATCGGGTGGCGGTGATGTACGCCGGCCGGATCGCTGAGTTGGGCCCGCGCGAGGCGGTGTTCAACGATCCGCGGCACCCGTACACGCGGATGCTGCTCGACGCGATCCCCCATCTGAGTCATGCGCGGGCGTTGAAGGGCATTCCGGGGAGTACGCCGGCCCCCGGCGCCCGGCCGGCTGGCTGCCGGTTCAGCGACCGCTGCCCCGAGGTGATCGAGGCCTGCCGCACCCAGGAACCGGAGCCGGTGCTGATCCCGGCGCCGGGCCCAGCTGACACGAACGGCACCGAATCCGGCGACAAACACACGAGCCGGTGCCTGCGGGCGCTGGAGCTCGGGACCTGGGACATCAACACCGGGACGGTCGCCGACGCGGACCCGGAGAAGCCGCGGACGACGCTGCTCGAGGTGAGCGGGCTGAACGTGTTCTATGGCCGCAAGCAGGTCATCCACGACGTCAGCTTCGACGTGGCGACAGCCGAGGTCGTGGCGCTGGTCGGTGAATCCGGCAGCGGCAAGACCACGATCGCACGCTGCATCGGCGGGCTGCACCGACAGTGGTCGGGGACGATCTCGTTCGACCGCGAGGAGCTGGCGAAGAAGCCGCGGGGGCGGCGACGGGATCAGCGCAAGCGGATCCAGTACATCTTCCAGAATCCCTATCTGTCACTGAATCCCCGGCACACCGTCGAGCGGATCGTGCGCCGGCCCATCGACCTGTTCGGGATCGCGAGCGGGTCGGAGGCCCAGGACCGGGTCGAATCGCTGCTGGCGAGCGTGGCCTTGGGATCGCGGACGATGCGGCTGCCGGTCAGCCGGCTCTCCGGTGGCGAACGTCAGCGGGTCGCGATCGCCCGAGCCTTGGCGGCCGAGGCCGATCTGTTGGTGTGTGACGAGATCACGTCAGCCCTCGACGTGTCGGTGCAGGGCTCGATCGTGGAGCTGTTGGAGGAACTGCGGCTGAGCCGCGGGATCAGTGCCGTGTTCGTGACCCACAACCTTGCGTTGGTGCGCTCCATCGCTGTCCGGATCGAGATCCTGAGTCAGGGCCGGATCGTGGAGTCCGGACCGGTGGCGACCGTGATGGAGGAGCCGCGGGAGGCGTACACACAGCAACTGCTCGCGAGCACGCCCACCATCGAACCGCGCGGGTGAATCGGGGGAACCGATCGAGTGGAGCCGCCTGGGGGAGTCGAACCCCCGACCTACTCATTACGAGTGAGTTGCTCTGCCTACTGAGCTAAGGCGGCGTGGTCGGCGAACCGACCAGTGGAACACTATAGCGAGAGGATCGGCGGGCCCACAAACTCGCAGGCCCGCTGATCCCCGCGAACGTCAGAAGCCTTGAATCAGACGCCTTGACCGGTGTAGACGACGAACGTCTCCCCGTCCGGCCCCGAGGCCGGGGCGAACCGGCCGAACTCGAAGTCGGTGGCACCGCCGAGT
>JAUNUL010000530.1:0-1410 GCA_030538175.1 Propionibacteriaceae bacterium
GCATTGCGACGGTCAGCACCGAGGTGCACTTCTGCGTGGCCGGCATCCCGATGAGGCTGAAGTGAACAAGCTGCATCCGCTGGTGTGGGCGGCCGGCTTCTTCAGCATCATCCCGGTGCCGCCGCTGGTCGAGGTCGAACCAGTCCAGGCGCGTCGCGCGCTGGCCTGGCTGCCGACGCTGGGGCTGCTGATCGGCATCCTGGCCGGCATCGTGGGTGCCGTCGTGGCGCTAGTGAGTCAGGCTCAGTTGCTGGCGGCGGCGCTGGCCGTGGTCGCGATGCAGGGGCTGGTCGGGGCGATGCATCTGGACGGTCTGGCCGACACGGCCGACGGCCTTGCCGCGCTCGGCTCCCGCAAGGACGGCCGCGATACCCCTCGGGCGCTGGAGATCATGCGGCAACCAGACGTCGGGGCGATCGGGGTGGTCACCATCGTCGCGACCCTGCTGCTGCAGACCTCCGCCCTGGCGTCCAGCCCGGACGCGGCCTCGCTGCTGGTACTGGTGACGATCGGGGGTTTCCTGGGCCGGGCAACGGTGCTGTCTGCCAGTCGCCGCGGCGTGCCCTCAGCGCGGCCCGGCGGTTTCGGGGCATTGTTCGCCGACACTTCCAGCCCCGCCATCGTCGGCGCCCACTACTGCACCGCTGCGCTGCTGGCTGGGGGCTGTGGTTGGTGGCTCGCCGGCCTGCCGGGGGCGCTCGGCCTGATATCCGCCGCCATCATCGCCGTCAGCGCCGCTGAACTGTGGACGCGTCGGCTGGTGCGAGTGTTCGGCGGGGTGACCGGCGATGTCTTCGGCGCGCTGGTCGAGGTGACGACGACGATCTGGCTGGTCAGCGCCGCCATCGTCCTGGCGGCGCCCTAGTACTTCAGCCGCTCCACGATCCGGTTGGGCAGGTGGACGAAGATCGGCACCAGCAGGTTGAAGATGCCCGGCACCCGCACGAAGCGGCGTCCACGCGCCAGGGCACGCAGTGTTGCCTCGGCCACCACCCGCGGCGTGGTCGACAGGGCAATCGTGCGGCCGGCGGTCATCCTGGTGCGCACTGCACCGGGACGCACCACCAGCACCCGCACCCCCGCCGGACGCAGCGCGACGCCCAACTGCAGGAAGAAGCCGTCCATGCCGGCCTTCGATGAGCCATAGACGAAGTTGGAGCGCCGAACCCGTTCACCGGCGACCGAGCTGACGGCGATGATCGTCCCATCACCCTGAGCGGCCATCGCTTGCCCGACGAGCACCCCGACGCTGACGGAGCCGACGTAATTGGTCTGCGCCAAGCGCACCGCGGCAGCGTGATCCTGCCAGGCCTGCTCCGCGTCCCCCAGCACCCCGAAGGCCACGATCACGAACTCGACCGGTTCGGCGAAGATCTCGTCGATGACCGCCGGATGGCTTTGCGGTTGCGT
>JAUNUL010000530.1:1420-1653 GCA_030538175.1 Propionibacteriaceae bacterium
GGCAGCACCGATGCCAACCACTGGCTGCCCACCCCACTCGGCGGCCTGCGCCAGGGCGGCGTCCCGGTGCGCCGAGTCGCGGCGTCCGGCCAGCACCACTTCTGCTGGCTGCTGGGCCACCAGGCCGGCCGCGATCGCCAGCCCCACCTCGCTGGCTCCACCAAGAACAACAATCCGTCCACTCATCGTGCCGCCCCCCAGAACAGTCGCCCGACCACCAGCGAGGCCCGGCG
>JAUNUL010000051.1:0-9476 GCA_030538175.1 Propionibacteriaceae bacterium
CGGACGCGAGCCAGGCGTCGAGCCGAAAGTCCCATTCCTGGTTCTGCAGTCCCCTGCCCACGTCGAACACCAGCACCGCGAGCCCAATCAGGACGCCGATCACGAGCACCGGGACACGCACGCGGCTGCCGGAGGTTTCGGCCCCGAGCCGGTTGACGAACCACTCACCAAGGGTGACTGCGACCTCCGCGGGCGCATAGCCCGCCATCACCAGCACCGGCCCGGCCAGCGTGCTGACCACGCTGACGAGCAGGGCCACGAACAGTGGGCGCAGATCCGTGCCCACGCCGAAGGGTGTGGACAGCAGGGGGCCGTACAGACCGATGGCCACCAGCGACAGCACAACCGGAAACTCGAACCAGGCGAACCGCCGCCGCATCCGCAGGAGGAAGAAGACGAGCAGACCGACGATGCTGACTACCGACCAGAGGGCCCCACCCCCCAAGCCGAGTGCGGGCACCACGAACGTGACCGACACATAGGCCAACATGACCAGCCGGATCGCGAGGTGGGCGTGTAATGCTGCGGTGAGGCCCAGCGCGAGGCACAACACTGCCGCCCACAGGAGCACCATTGTCGCCCAGGCGGGATAGGTGTCACCGTTGGTGTGCACCAGTGGGTCGACAGCACGGATCTGCCCGGAGGCCAAGATCAGGGCCGCGCAGATAACGTACGCCAGGCCCGTCAGCGCGACGATGGTTCGCAACCCCCGCGGCCAGGCGTGCCAACGTGGGCTCCCCGACGCGACGGGCTCCCAGAACACCTTCAGCGCGGTGTCCCGGATGACGCCGAAGGCGCTCATCGTCGCCACCTGACGATGGTCCCGACTCCGTCCGCAGCCAAGAACCCATCAGTGGTGGGGCTGAGCTGGACATCGGCCGCGCGGGGATTCACCGCGAGCGGTCGCCGACCGACCAGCATGCCGGAGTCGTCGAGCACGACCAGCTCACTGAGGCTCGCCACCGCGACGTGTGTCCCATCCGCCAGGCTGGCGCGACCAGTGAACGGCAGGCTCCACGTCGTTCGCCATGGCGACAAGCCGATCACGCGAGTGTCGGTCCGCAACACATAGCCGTCACCGATCACATGGATGGCCTCCACGACATCGGGCAAGGTCAGCACGGTGACCACGTCACCAGTCGCTCCATCGAGGACAAACAATCGGTGGGAATCGTCACCGACGAAGGCAAAGCGGTCAATCTGGGCGAGCGCGGTGACGCGGTCGGGCAGGGTGCGGGTCCAGTGGGATGTGCCGTCGCCAGTGTCGAGCAGTCGGACGCCCGTCTCATCCGCGGCGAGAACGCCCCGGGGGCCGACCGCTGGTGAGAGTTGACTCACCAGCCCCTCGGCTGACCAGACCACCCCACCCTCTCTGCACGACACCGCATGCAGCTGCCCGTCCTTGGTGGCCACCAACAAGTTCTCCCCGGACCGAACGGGTTCGCTGCCGGCGACATCGGCGAACTCCGTCGTCCAGATCCAGCGACCTGAACCCGCGTGGGCCACGAGCCTGCGCTGCGAGGTGGCAACGACGAAAACCTCGCCGCATCGCGCGGAGGTCAACAGGTCCCCGCTCACGCTGGCCCAGGCCCCTGGGGTGAACCGGGCATCGGATGCACCCTGGACAGTCGGCTCCGCGGGCTTCGCCCAGACGACATTGCCTGTCTGCGCGCTGGCGATGACCAACTGGTCCCCGATGAGGTGCGGGCGCCCGGCCGGTGGCACAAGAGTCACAAGGCCACCACGCTCGAATGTGACGACCTCGGAACGTAGCCCGGCCAGCGAGCCGCCAAGCAACGGATCGGTCAGGTCGAGCCCGGGACGCGGATCCAGCTCCCGCGGCCAGGTGGGTGTGCGGACCCAGGTGGCCTGGTCACCGCTCGACAATGGGAGGGTGAGGGCGACGACGCCGCGGCCCGGACATCGGGTGCGGTTCGACAGTTGGGCCGGCCCCTCGCCGATCCGGTCGGACCGGCGAAACTCCAGGCATCCCGGTCCGGCCCCACTGGCGTCGAAGACCTTCAGTGTCGACGAATAGGTCACGGTCCCCCGTTCGTTCGTCGCGGTGCCCGTGGTGGTGATCCGTTGCCCGGCCTGCGGGGACGCCGGGATTTCGAGTCGACCGGGGGTGAACGTGCGGGCTTCGGGCCACATGCTGGTCCAGGTCCGGATCCCGTCAGAGTCCACCCGCATCAGGTGCGGCTGGGTACCAGGACCGTCGTCCTCGCTCTCCACAACCCAGGCAGCGGATCTTCCGGAATCCGGGTCGGCCAGCGAGGCGCTCACGAAGTCGGTCGGTCCGTCCACCATCGGCCGGATCCCTGGTTGATGACTCGTCCAGCGGACCTGCGTGGAACGGGGGCCAGTGAGCAGGACCCGGCTGCCGTCAGTGGCGAGGTAGGCCTCGGCACCCGATATCGGCACATGCGCAGGGGGCCGACCGGCGACCGCGCCCAGCACCGAGACACCGATGAACACGACGATGATCGCGAGCGCGATCAATCTGCTCGACGCGCGCGAGCCAGTGCCGGGAGGACGAGGAGTGCTCACGACAGCACGCTATCCCGGACGGGTGATCCCGCCTGAGGCCAGTCCTCAGCGAAGCTCTCGGCGCTCCTCGCGGACCACTTGGGTCCGGGCGATCTTGTCGTGCAGGGTCTGCTTCTTGCGGTCCCACAGCGGGAACAGATAGTCCACGGCACTCAGCAGGGGGACGAACGCGATGACCTCAGTGATCGCGGGCCGCAGCCAGGCTTTGGCGTTCGGCAGTCCCGGTGGCGTACGCCCCTCACCGACGGGCACGACGCGCAGCCGGAACAGCAGCTTGCCCAGCGTCGCCCCCTTCGCCTTCAGAAACAGCGCCGAATAGACGATGAATAACACAGTCGAGATGACGTTGAGGATCATCGCCTCCGGGCTGTTCATCAGATTGAGCAACGTGGTGAAATCCACCTGCGTGCCCGTGGTCATCACCTCGGTGAGATAGGCCATCGCCTCGTTCTGGGACTTGGTCACCGCAGCGCCGAGCGGGGTGACCATCGCGATGATCTGCCACACGGCGTACAACAGGAAATAGTCGACGAAGTACGCCGCCACCCGCCAGCCGAAGCCCGCCAGCGGGACGCCATCAGCGGTGGCGGGCACGACGGAATAGGCATAGCCCGGTGCCATCGGCATCCCGGGCTGGCCATAGGGGCTCTCCGTCGCTCCACCGGTAGCCACCGGATCCTGTGGGCCATAGCGAGGATCAGTCACCGGAGCGGTCCGCTGTTGGGGCGCAGACCCCGCGTACCGTCCCGGGCGGACATTGCGGGTCCACTGCCAACCGTCCCAGTAGCGCTCCCGCTGGGGATCGACCGGATCCGCGTACCACCCACCGGGGGCCGCGTGCCGACCGGGTGGCGCGGGGGGACTGCCAACAGGGATCTCGTCACTCACGCTCCCAGCATGCCACGGCACCAACGCCCGGCTCGGCACGAAATCGGGCGTGCGATCCGGCGGTGGGACAGAATAGGGACCACCATGCAGAAGATCGGCCGATACCGTCTCGTGCGCCGGTTGGGCGCCGGGTCTTTCGCGACCGTCTGGCTGGGCCGCGATGACGACCTCGACGTGGATGTCGCGGTGAAGATCCTGGCGGAGAACTGGTCGACCAATGCGGATGTACGCAGCCGGTTCCTCGCCGAGGCCCGGCTGATGCGTCGCATCCGTGACGAGCGCATCGTCCGGGTCTATGACATCGGGACGCTCCCGGACGACCGGCCCTATTTCGTCATGGACTATTGCGATGCCGGCTCCCTCGCCGACCTGCGGCGCAACCCGACCGACCCGGTGCGGACGCTGCGGCTGTGCGCCGAGGCCTGCCGGGCCCTCGATGTGCTGCACCGCCATCAGGTGGTGCACCGCGATGTGACCCCCGGCAACCTGCTGCTGGATGCCAACCCCGATGGGTCGGTGCGGGTTCTGCTTGCCGACCTTGGCGTGGCCAAGGAGATGGTCGGTCAGCAGGGGATGACGATGACGGCGGGTACGCCGTCGTTCATGGCCCCCGAACAGGCCACCAGTGGTGCTCTGGGTGCGTGGTCGGATATCTATGCCATGGCCTGTGTGACCCAGGCAGTGTTGACCGGGCGGACACCGTTCGCCGTGAAGACGGTGAACGATGTGATGCATCGCGACGGGAGCGAACAGCCGGAACCCGTGGCCGCCAGCGTCGGGGCGCCCCCGGAGTTGGACGCCCTGCTGCGCTCAGCGCTGGCATTGGATCCGGCCCACCGCCCGCGCTCGGCACAGGAGATGGGTGCCGCGCTGGATCGGATCGCCGACGCGATGGGGGCCTGGGCTGCCGATAGCAACACGTCCCCGGCCCCGGCTCCCCGCCCGCCCCAACCCCGGACGCCGTCACCGCAGCCCCAGCAACAACCCCCCGCGCAGGGGTTCGCCCAGCCTTTTGCCGAGTTCGGACAGCCCTCCCCGGTGGAGCATCAGCCGGCCATGCTGTCCCCGACCACGGTGACCCCCCAGACCACTCCGGCGTGGCAGTTCTGGACGCTGGTCAGTCTGATCGCGGTCCTGGTGTTCATCGGGACCATGTTCTTGACCCTCATCGCACTCTGAGCCACGACCATCCGAGCCCTGGAGCCGTCAGCTCTTGCGGGTGACCGCCCACTGCCGGATGAGGTCGATCCGTTCCTGGAGTTGACTCGCGTCGGCCGCGGCTGACGGTGGCCCACCGGCGGACTCCCGCAACTGGTTGTGGATCACCCCGTGGGGTTGTCCGGTGCGGTGATGCCATGCTCCGACGAGCCCGTTCAGTTCCTTGCGCAGCTCGCGCAGCTGCTGGTGGGTTGCCTGGGCAGCGGCTCGCTCTGCGGCACCGGCGTCGGCCTCCGGGGCCGATGTGCGCACGAGGTGTTCGGCCTGGCGGCGGCGGAGCAGGTCCTTGACCTGGTCGGGTTCGAGCAGGCCGGGCAGCCCGAGATAGTCCTGTTCCTCGGCGGAGCCGGCCATCGCCTGGAGTCCGAATTCGCCGCCGTCGAAGACGACCTTGTCGAAGTCCGCCTCGCTCGCCAGCGCAGTGAACACACCGTCCTCCAACAGCTCCGAGCTGGCCTTCTCCTCACGCTGGGCCTCGGCGAGCAGCAGATCCTCCTCGCTGTCGACCCCGCCGGAGATCTTGAGCACGTGGTCACGCTGAGCCTCGAGCTCTGAGGCGTACGTCAACAACCGCGAAACGCTCGGCACGAACACCGAGGCCGTCTCACCCTTGGCTCGGGCCCGGACGAAGCGGCCGACCGCTTGGGCGAAGAACAGGGGCGTGAGGGTCGTGGTGGCGTACACCCCGACGGCGAGGCGTGGGACGTCGACACCCTCGGAGACCATCCGGACGGCGACCATCCAGCGGTCGTCGGACTCGCTGAACGTGGTGATCTTCTTGCTCGAGCCGGGCTCATCGGAGAGGACGACGGTCGGGCGCTTGTGGGTGAGTTGGTGCAGGATCTTCGCGTACGCCCGCGCCTTGGTCTGGTCCGACGCGATGACGAGGCCGCCAGCATCGGGAACGTGGCGGCGGACCTCGGTAAGCCGCTTGTCGGCCGCCGTGAGCACCGCCGGGATCCAGGCCCCGCCCGGATCCAGAGCCGTACGCAGCGCCTGGGACTCCACGTCGCGGGTCAGCGGCGTCCCCAGTCGGGCGGCCACCTCGTCCCCGGCCCGGGTGCGCCAATGCATGTCGCCGGAATAGGACAGGAACAGCACCGGCCGGACGATCCCATCCGCGAGCGCCTCGCCATAGCCATAGGAGAAGTCCGCCGCTGAGCGCAGGGCTCCGGTGCCGTCGGGTTCGTACCGCACGAACGGGATCGGGTTGGCGTCGGAGCGGAACGGGGTGCCCGTCAGCGCGAGGCGTCGGGTTGCCGGGTCGAACGCCTCTCGCACCGCGTCACCCCAGGACAGTGCGTCGCCGGCGTGGTGGATCTCGTCGAGGATCACGAGCGTCGACTGCTGTTCGATGCGGATCCGCAGGGCGAGCGGGTTCATCGCCACCCCGGCATAGGTCAGCGCGAACCCGTCGAACGCCTTGGACGTGCGGCCCTGCTTCACTCCGAAATCGGGGTCGATGTTGATGCCGACCCGGTGCGCGGCCTCGGCCCACTGGGTCTTGAGGTGTTCGGTGGGAGCGACCACGACGATGCGCTGCACGATCCTCCGCTTGAGCAGGTCGGCGGCGAGGGTGAGTGCGAAGGAGGTCTTGCCGGCGCCCGGGGTCGCGACGGTCAGGAAGCCCTTGGGGTTCTCCTCGCGATAACGCGCGAGCGCCGCGGCCTGCCAGGCACGCAGGGTCTTGACCGTGCCCCAGGCCGCCTTGGCCGGATAAGCGGGCGACAGCCCTTTGGCGCGCAGGTCGGGCAACTCCTCATCGGCTGCAGCCGACGAGGTCACCTCGGCGGAAAAGAGATCGGGCTCGGTCATCGGGCCCATGTTAGGCACGGTTGGCGCGTGTTCCCAACGATGGGACATACGTGACAGATATACCCCCAGGGGCATATAGTTGTGGCATGCGAGTAGTTGTCATCGGTGGTGTCGCGGGCGGAATGAGCGCAGCGGCACGGTTGCGGCGGTTGGACGAGAACGCGGAGATCGTGGTCGTTGAGCGGAGCGGCAACGTTTCGTTCGCGAACTGCGGCCTGCCCTATCACGTTGGCGGGGTGATCGAGGAACGCTCAGCACTGTTGCTGCAGACCCCGAAGTCCCTGGCCGCACGGTTCGGCATCGATGTGCGGGTGCGCACCGAGGCCGTCGCGATCGACCCCGAGCGCAAGGTCGTGACGATCCGGTCGATCGATGACGGCACCGAGACCGAGCTCGCCTACGACAAGCTCATCCTCTCCCCCGGTGCCCGCCCCGTGCGGCCGCCCATTCCGGGGATCGAGCGCGCCCTGTCACTCCGGGACGTCGAGGACACCGACGCCATGATCGCCGCTGTGGGCGGCGCGCGCACTGCGGTCGTGGTCGGTGGAGGCTTCATCGGTCTTGAGGTCGCCGAGAACCTGCTGCACAAGGGGCTGAGCGTTGCCGTGGTGGAAGCCACCGATCAGGTGATGGCGCCCCTGGATCCCGAGATGGTCTCGCCGGTCCACCAGGCACTTCGGGACGCAGGCATCGACCTGCGACTCGGTGCTGCGGTCACCGAGATCGGCGCGACCGATGTGACTCTCTCCGATGGCTCGCGGCTGCCGGCTGATCTGGTGGTCGCCGCGATCGGCGTACGCCCGGACTCCGCCCTGGCCGAAACCGCCGGCCTCACGCTGGGCGATCGGGGCGGGATCGTGACCGATGAGTTCCACCGCACGCTCCGCGACGGCACGGCCACCGCCGATATCTATGCGGTCGGTGACGCGGTCGAGAAGATCGACCGGCTGACCGGTGAGCCGGCCATGATCCCGCTCGCGAACACCGCGAACCTCCAGGGCCGCCGCGTCGCCGACCACATCGGTGGGCTGTCAGGTGCTGGCCGACCCACCCAGGGCACCGCCATCGTTGGCCTGCTCGGTCTGCAGATCGCCTCGACCGGCTGGAACGAGAAGCGCCTGCGTGCTGCCGAACGGCCCTATCTGGCGATCCACACCCACCCGGCCTCGCATGCCACGTACTATCCCGGCGCCGAGACCATGGCGCTCAAACTCCTGGTCGATCCGGACACCGATGAGATCCTCGGCGCCCAAGGCGTCGGCCGTGACGGCGTGGATCGCCGCATCGACGTGATCGCCACGGCCATGCAGGGTGGGCTGACCGCGGGCCAACTCGCCGAGTTGGAGTTGGCGTACGCTCCGCAGTTCTCCTCGGCCAAGGACCCGGTGAACATGCTGGGCTTCGTCGCTGAGAACCACCGCACCGGCGTGACCACGTCGATCCAGTGGCACGAGATCGAGGCCGCCATGGCGGGCGGGGCGTCGTTGATCGACGTGCGTACGCCGGGTGAGTTCGCCGCGGGCGCGATCCCGGGTGCGATCAACATCCCGGTCGACGAACTGCGCGAACGACTCGCCGAGCTCCCCGAGGGGGACCTGCTGGTGCACTGCGCCGTCGGCATCCGCGGTCACATCGCGGGCCGTCTGCTCGCTGCCCACGGTCGGACCGCACGGAATCTCAGCGGTGGCTATCGCACGTGGGTCGCCGGCGCGGCGAGTCTCTGAGCGCCGGGCAGCCCGTCCGCCGAACGAGGACTGTCAGCGCACCACTTCGCCAGCGGCCCGGATCGGCCCGATCCGTGACGCAGTGAGGATCCCGATCGCAGCAATAGCGGCCATCGCCAGCAGCGGAATCCCGAAGCTGGTGGTGGCCGCCGCTGTCCCGTGGAGCACGGCGAACAGGGTGCCGGCCACGCCCGTGACAACGGAGTTGCCCAGCGACTCCCCCGACGTCAGGGCGGAGGCGTTGCGGCCCTGTTCCGCCGGCGCCGACAAGGTGATCTGAGCCAGGCCGGTGCTGGCCACGAGCAGCCCCATCCCCAGTCCGGCGAACGGCCAGAGCAGCCAGGCCACCCCCACCCACAGCGCCGACCACCACGCCACGGCAACACAGCCGAAGATGCCCACGCACGCCGCGGCGGCCCCCACAACGATCATCGTGTGCCGTCCCAGCGCGAACCACGGCCGCGACTGCAACCACGACCCGATGAACCAGCCGACCGAGCCGATCGTGAGCATGACCCCCGCCAGGGTCAAAGTCTGGCCACGGGTCTCCACCAGCATCAGGGGCAGAAAGGCCTCCGACCCGAAGAACGCCCCCGCCACGAGCGCGCGGGTGATCATCACCGCCGGCAACCCGCGACCACCGGTGAGGAAGCCCTTGGGCATCAACCGCGGCAACGCGATCCACAGCAGCACCACTCCGGCGATCGCAGCGGCCGCAACCAGCAGATCGGGGCTCGCCGCGAAGCGCTGGCCGGCGTACTGAATCGCCACGGCAGCCGCCGAGAGGACCACGCCCACCCAGACCGGCACCGGATTGCTGGTGCTGGGCTCGTGGTGGGCATGCAGACGAACCAGCGGCGGCAGAGCCAGGACGCCTGCGAGCACCAATAGCGGCACCACGCCCAGGAATACCCAGTGCCAGGACCAGGTCGTGGCGACGAAGGCAGCGACCGGCGGCCCGATGAACGCGGGCAGGATCCAGCAGGCGGAGAAGGCCGTCATCATGACTGCCCGCTTCTCCTCCGGGAACGCCCGCGCGATCACGACATAGAGACCGACGTTGAGGGCGCCGCCACCCAGACCCTGGACGAGGCGACCGATGAGCAGAATCAGCATCGTGGGGGCGAATCCGGCGACGAGCAGCCCGATGAGCATCACGGCGAACGCGAGCGACATTGCCGGCAGGGTGCCGCGCCGGTCCGCGATCCGACCGGCTGCCACGGACCCGGTGAGCATGCCGACCATGTACAGGCTGAACGCCCACGCATAGAGCTCGACCTG
>JAUNUL010000051.1:9486-10504 GCA_030538175.1 Propionibacteriaceae bacterium
ACCAAGATCGGCCGCGGCAGCCGGCATGGCCGTGGCCACCGCGATCGCCTCGAACGCCGTCGCAACGACACCCGCCATCAAGCCGATGGCGAGCGTCCGCAGTTCACCGTTCTCGGGAGGCCTTGGCACTGCCCCATCCCACCCGGGCGGACCCACCACGGTCAAACCCGGGGCCCGGTGGGGTCGCGTACGATGGCAGGGTGACCGAGCAGCAGTTGAGCCCAGGCGCCCAGACCATCCTCGACGAGCGGACCGAATACCGCTACGAGGAGGGTGACCACGAGCGGTTCTCGCACTATGTGCCGAAGGACAAGCTCATGGAGGCCATGGTGATGGGCACCCCCGTGATCGCCCTGTGCGGCAAGGTGTGGGTGCCTTCGCGCAACCCAGACCGGTTCCCCGTGTGCCCACAGTGCAAGGAGATCTGGGAATCGATGAACCCCGGCGACGCCGGAGGCGACGGGGGTGGCGACACCGGCGGGGGTGACGACTGACCATGATCGGATTACCCAGCTCTGACCGGGTCCTCGTGGTGTTGCGTCACTCGAAGTCGAGTTGGTCGACCGGCCTGCCGGACCACGATCGACCGCTGTCGAATCGTGGCCGCCGCGATGGGGTGGCGGCCGGGCAGTGGTTGGTGGCGAAGGGGATCACTCCACAGCGGGTGTTGGTGTCCTCATCCGTGCGCACCCGGCAGACCCTGTGCCGCGTCCAGGCCGGTGGGGCCGACGTGGGGCCGGTGCAGTTCCTGCGGGAGATCTATGACGCCGACGAACACGACCTGCTGCGACTCGTGCAGGCGACCGATAACGCCGTCGAAACGCTGATGCTGATCGGCCACAACCCCACCTTGGAGGACTTCGTCCGGCTGCTCGCACGGCGAGTGGGCAACCACTCTTGGTGGGCTTCCATGGACGAGAAGTTCCCGACCTCGGCCATCGCCATCATCGGGTTCGACGGTGACTGGGCAGACGTGGCACCGGGGGTCGGGGCACTGTTGGCGTACGCCGTGCCCCGC
>JAUNUL010000051.1:10514-12499 GCA_030538175.1 Propionibacteriaceae bacterium
TAGGTGTCGGGCTTGAACGGACCCTCGACAGGAATCCCGAGATAGTCCGCCTGCTGCTGGGTCAGCGTGGTGAGTTGGACCCCGAGCGACGCCAGGTGCAACCGGGCGACTTCCTCGTCCAGATGCTTAGGCAGCACATAGACACCGGTCGGATAGTCGGCGGTCTTGGCGTACAACTCGATCTGCGCGAGCACCTGGTTGGTGAAGGAGTTGCTCATCACGAAGCTCGGGTGACCGGTCGCGTTGCCGAGGTTGAGCAGGCGCCCCTCCGACAGCACGAGGACCGAGTGCCCGTCGGCGAAACGCCACTCGTGGACCTGGGGCTTGATCTCGATCTTCTGGATGCCATCGATCTTCGCCAGGCCGGCCATGTCGATCTCGTTGTCAAAGTGGCCGATATTGCCGACGATCGCCTGGTGCTTCATCTTGCTCATGTGCTCGGCGGTGATGACATCGAAGCAGCCGGTGGCGGTCACGAAGATGTCGGCGATCCCCACGACCTCATCGAGGGTCGCGACCTGATAGCCGTCCATCGCCGCCTGGAGCGCGCAGATCGGGTCGATTTCGGTGACGATGACGCGCGCACCCTGACCACGGAGGGACTCCGCGCAGCCCTTGCCGACGTCGCCATAGCCGCAGACCACGGCGACCTTGCCGCCGATGAGCACGTCGGTGGCGCGGTTGATGCCATCCACGAGTGAGTGACGGCAGCCGTATTTGTTGTCGAACTTCGACTTCGTCACCGAGTCGTTCACGTTGATCGCCGGGAACAACAGTGACCCGGCGCGCTCCATCTCATAGAGCCGGTGCACGCCGGTCGTGGTCTCCTCGGTGACACCCTTGACGGCGTTGGCGAGGGCGACCCAGTCGGTCTTCTGCTCGGCGATGTTGCGGGCGATGAGCGCGCAGATGACGCGCCACTCCTCCGGGTCATCCTCCGTCGCGGTCGGCAGCTCGCCGGACTTGACGGCCTCGACGGCCCGGTGGACCAGCAGGGTCGCGTCGCCACCGTCGTCGAGGATCATGTTCGGCGGCTGGCCATCCGGCCAGCTGAGGATCGCTTCGGTGCAGTCCCAGTACTCCTCCAGCGATTCGCCCTTCCAGGCGAAGACGGGCACGCCCGCCGGCGCCTCGGGCGTGCCCTCGCGTCCCACCACCATGGCGGCAGCGGCGTGATCCTGGGTGGAGAAGATGTTGCAGGAGGCCCACCGCACCTCGGCGCCGAGGTCGACGAGAGTTTCGATCAGCACGGCGGTCTGCACGGTCATGTGCAGGGAACCCGCGATCCGGGCACCTGCCAGCGGCTTGTCGGCGCCATAGCGCTCCCGCATGGCCATCAGCCCGGGCATCTCATGTTCAGCCAGCGTGATCTCTTTGCGTCCGAACTCAGCCAGGGACAGGTCTGCCACACGAAAATCCATGACGGTGAGCCTAGTCACTCCCGGCAAGGGATTCGTGCCGAGCCCACTCACAGCGCCGGGTCAGCGCCGAGCCCCACCTCGAGATAGGCCGCCGCGAACCAGCCGGTCTGCAGCAGCGCCGCATAGCGCTCGATCTCGGAGCCATCGTGGTGGCGGACATCGCAGACGCGAATGTCACGGACCTCAGCCTTGGCAAGCAGTCGGTTGCGTGCCACATGGACGGCCTCGTCACCCAAACCATCATCAAGGATGAGCAACGCCGGACGCCGGTCGGTCGCTGTCTCCAGGAAGGGATCGGCAAACGGGTCATGGGCCACGGCGGCGTCCATGACGATCTCAAGTTCACCGGCATCGGCGGCCAGAGCCGGGCGACCACTCGCGGCGCGCAGGGCTTCCGCGACGCGACGCGACGCCCGCGCGGCCAGCACCGAGCCACCCCAGACCAACGGCACGGCATCGGCCAGCGCCAGCGCCAGGTCCTTGGCCGGGTTGGCGGCCAGATCCACGAACGGGGAACACTCCTCGGCAACCTTGTCCATCGCATCAGCGACCCGCTGCGGGTCG
>JAUNUL010000052.1:0-9958 GCA_030538175.1 Propionibacteriaceae bacterium
CGCGGCCGCGTTGACCACCACCGGAACGGGGGCGTCGATCCACGTCAAGGAAGTCGACCCGGACCTGTTCCCGACCGGCGAGGGCGGCGATGACCGTGCGGAGGGCCTGCGCGGTGCGGCCCTGTCGACCGATCACCTTGCCGATGTCCTCGGGATGGACCCGAACCTCCATCATCCGTCCCCGGCGCAGGTCCTTGTCCCGGATGCGCACGTCATCGGGGTTGGCAACGATGCCCCGGACCAGATGCTCGAGAGCGTCGGCGAGCATGCTCAGGCCTGCTCGGCGTCGCCGGACTCGGCTTCGGCCGGTGCGTCCTCGGTCGCAGCCTCGTCAGCGTCGGCTTCCGGGGCGTCAGCCGCGTCAGCCTTGGCCTCGGACTTCTTCGCGCTGAACGCCTCAACCGTCGGCGAGCCCTCGGCATTGGCGAGCGCCTTGTTGAAGATCTCGGTCTTGTTCGGCTTCTCCGGCTGCGGATCGATGCCCGGGGCGGTGTCGTCGCCGGTGTGCTTCTGCCAGTCACCGGAGCGCTTGAAGATGGCCACGACGGCCTCAGTGGGCTGTGCGCCCACGCTCAGCCAATACTGAGCGCGCTCGGAGTTGACCTGGATGAACGACGGATCGTTCTTCGGGTGATAGAGCCCGATCTCCTCGATCGCCCGGCCATCCCGCTTCTTGCGGGAGTCCATGACGACGATGCGATAGTGCGGGGAGCGAATAGCGCCCATCCGCTTCAGACGAATCTTGACAGCCACGTGGGTGGAATCTCCTGGTATGGGTCCCCGATGATTCGGGGGATGCGGGTAAGGCTCGATCCACCGTGTGGGGCACAGCAGAGCGGGACTTGGATGGATCCGGACACCGTGGGGTGAGAGGGCACCACAACGTCACGGACGCGCCCGCCATTGTGCCACACCGTCGGCCACGCATGGAAATCAGGTCGCGGGCCACGGACCGCAGTCGCACAATTCACGTCGCCGATGCCCACTCGTCCGGTCAGGACAGCAATCCCAGGCACCAATGGGCGGCTCCCGCGCCAGCGGCGCCCACGAGCAGGCTGGTCAGCGTGCCCAGGATGAACCGCTCGGCCGTGCCGTCCGCAGCCTTCAGATCCGGATAGCGCGCCAGTCCCTTGACGGCAACGATCGCGGCGATTCCCGCGGGGAAACCCCCCAACAGTGTCGCCACCGTAGCCAGTCGCTCCAGCCACCCGATCGCCCGGCCACCGCGCAGGTGGGCACCTGCAGCCTCGATGGGCGACAGCCCGTCCGCCCCCGGCACGGATGCCTCACCTGCACCTTCCGCTGGCCCCGCGACCGCTCGGTCTTCCTCGTGCCCCATCCCTTGGTCAGCCGCAGGACCGCTCTGGATCTCAGTCGGACCGTTTGGGCTGAGCTCACCAGCCCAGTGGAACACCCGCCGCACAACTCGGTCCCCGCCGAACACCGCAAGCAGGGTCCAGGCCAGCACGATGCCCCAGCGGGCGAGAGCCCACCATGGTTCGTTCATGGAAACAGCCTATTTTCCGCCACTGACAGTTTTCGCTGCCTGCTCTCCCGCCTGCGGATCGCCGGCCTGCACCCGATCGAGCAGACGCGTGGCGAGCTCTGCCCCGCGTACCCCCTCTCGCCACAGCGCACGTGCAAGCCGCTGACTCACCGCCGACTCGCTCACGCCCAACTGTTGAGCGACCTGCGCCTGGGTCGCCGCATCCCGGTCTTGGGGCTCCACCCCCACCGAATCCTCCGCACCAGGGGTCAGCGCGTCGACCACAACCCAGCCCTTGTCGGTGCGGCGGGTGAGGAGCGTGCGCAGCAGGACCAACGCGGTTTCCGCCTCGAGGCCGCGGTCGGCGTCGGCGGGGTGGGCGGTCCGCAAAGCCACGTACGCCGGTGCCCGCGCGCTGTCGACGACTGCTTGCCGGGCTGCGATGTACGCAGAGCCGCGTGCCGCGCGAGTGCTCGTCACAGCGGCGTCCTCCACATCCCCGAAACCGATGCCGATCCGCCAGCCCGGATCGTCCAGACCGCTCAGGGCATCCAGGCGAGCCAGCCGGACAACCAGTTCGACGATGGCGCTGCCTTCAGCGAGCAGACCCTGGAACTCGTCACCCGCTGTCCGATCGAACCCCAGGATGAGCCCGGGCAGCGTGTCGAGCTGAGCAAGAGCCGCCTCCACGCGGTCCGGTCCACGCCGGCTCCGTCGTTGGTCGACATTCACCGCCCAGACGCTGCTTAAGCCTTTTTTCTTCATATGACAATCTTAAGTGATTAGGCTTAATAACTACAGCTTCAGCAGACAACCTGTCCGCGAAGGATCACCCTGCTCGGCGCCCGCACCACCTGGAGATCCCTGCGCGGGTCTGCGTCGAAGACCACCAGGTCGGCCGGGGACCCGTCGGCGATGCCGGCGAATCCGAGCCACGACCTCGCCCGCCATGATCCAGCACCCAACGCAAAGTCGGCGCCGCCGATCTCACCCAGCATCGTGATCTCCTGGCCGATCAACCCGTGCGGCACCACTCCCCCGGCATCTGTGCCGGCATAGATGGGTACGCCGGCCTCCAGCGCCGATCGATAGGTCTCCTGGCGTCGGGCATAGAGGGCGCGCATGTGATCGGCATAGTGCGGGAACCTCGCCTGGCCTGCATCAGCGATGCCAGGAAAGTTCTCGAGGTTGACCAGCGTCGGCACCAGCGCCACCTGGCGTTCCGCCATCATCGCGATCGTTGTGTCGGTGAGGCCCGTGCCGTGCTCAATGCCGTCGATTCCGGCCTCGAGATAGGTGTCCAGGCCTTCTTCACCGAAGTGGTGAGCAGTGACCCGGCAACCGAGTTCGTGAGCTCGGGCGATGGCTGCCGTGACCTGTTCCGCCGGCCACAGCGGTGCCAGGTCACCGGTATCCCGATCGATCCAGTCGCCGACCAATTTCACCCAGCCGTCGCCCCGGGCGGCCTGCCGCTCGACTTCGCTGACCAGGTCATCCAGTTCGATCTCTTCACCATAATCACGCAGATAGCGACGTGGCCTGGCGATGTGCCGGCCGGCGCGCACGATTCTGGGCAGGTCTTCGACATCGTCGATCCATCGGGTATCCCCCGGCTGCCCACAATCGCGCAACAACAAGGCACCGACATCTCGGTTGGCCAGAGCCTGTGCCTCAGCCGTGTCAGCGGGCACCGCCCCGTGGTTGTCCAATCCGACGTGACAGTGTGCATCGACGAACCCGGGGAGCAGGAAGGCTTCCCGACAGATCGTCGTCGCATTCGCGACCGGCTCGAACCGGATCAGCCCGTCGACGACCCAGAGGTCACGTTGTTCACCATCGGGCAGCACCGTGCCGTGCAGGTGCAGCCGGGGCTTCGGCGCCGTCGGATCGATGCGCAGATGCGGTTGGGGGTGGGCATGGACATGCCCCGGCCCATGGGAGTGAAGATGTCCGCCAAGGACGGGTCGAGCACCCGGAGACGTCGCAGCCATGTCGACAGTCTGCCCTGTGCACCGGGCGGCCCCGTGCCCGGTGCCTGGGGCAGACCCTCAGGTGCCCGGGCGCGCTATTTTCCCTGGTTCTTGAACATCTTCTGCAGCTCCGGCGGCAACTCGAAGTCACCGGCCGACCCCTTGCCCATGCCCTTGAACTGGTTCGGATCGAAGCCGTGGCCACCAAAGGCGGCTGCGGGATCGATCGCCGGCTGTTCCTCCGCCGGAGCCGGAGCTGCCCGCTTGGCCGGGTTCCCGGACACACCCCGCTTGTTCTTGGCGGCCTTGCGCTGCTGCTGCTTTGCGCGCTTGCTGACCCCACCCGCGGTGGGCGGCATGCCGGGCAGCCCTGCGGGCATCTGACCCGTTGCCAGTGCCGACATCATCTTGCGGGCCTCGAAGAACCGGTCGACGAGCTGGTTCACATCCGACACCGCACGCCCGGAACCGGCCGCGATCCGGGCTCGGCGGGAGCCGTTGAGAATGCGGGGATCGTCGCGTTCCGCCGGCGTCATCGACAAGATGATGGCCTCGATGCGGTCGACTTCCCGCTCGTCGATGTTGGCGATCTGGTCCTTCAGCTCACCCATGCCCGGCAACATGCCGAAGATCTTCGACAGCGGCCCCATCTTGCGGACGGCCTTCATCTGCTCGAGGAAGTCCCCCAGACCGAACTCGGTGCCGCCCTTGGACGAGATCTTGGCCGCAGCCTTGCGCGACTGCTCCTCATCGAACGTCTTCTCCGCCTGCTCGATCAGGGTGAGCATGTCGCCCATCCCGAGGATCCGCGAGGCCATCCGCTCTGGATGGAAGACGTCGAAGTCCTTCAGCGACTCACCGGAGGATGCGAACATGATCGGCTTGCCGATCACCCGGGCAATCGACAGCGCTGCACCACCGCGGGCGTCGCCATCCAGCTTGGTCAGCACGACACCGTCGAACCCGACACCGTCAGCGAAGGCCTGCGCGGTGTTGACCGCGTCCTGACCGATCATCGCGTCAACGACGAAAAGCACTTCGTCGGGGTTGACCGCAGCCTTGATGTCAGCGGCCTGTCGCATCAGCGTTTCGTCCACGCCCAGACGACCGGCCGTGTCCACGATGACCACGTCATAGAGCTTGCGCTCGGCCTCGGCGATGGAGGCCCTCGCGACCCGGACCGGGTCGCCGATCGTTTCACCGGACTCGGACGTATTGCCCGGCTCCGGAGCGAAACAGTGCACACCTGCACGCTGGGCAACCACCTGCAGCTGGGTGACCGCGTTGGGTCGCTGGAGGTCGGCCGCGACGAGCAGCGGCGAATGCCCCTCGGACTTCAACCAGAGCGCCAGCTTGCCCGCCAAGGTCGTCTTGCCCGCACCCTGCAGACCCGCGAGCATCAGCACCGTCGGCGGCTTCTTCGCGAACCGGATGGTCCGCGTGTCCCCACCCAGGATCGTCACAAGCTCTTCATTGACGATCTTGACGATCTGCTGACTCGGGTTGAGCGCCTCGGAAACTTCCGCACCCTTGGCGCGTTCCTTGACCGCGGCGATGAACTCCTTGACGACGCTGAGATTGACATCGGCCTCGAGCAGGGCGATGCGGATCTCGCGCGCGGTCGCGTCGATGTCGGCGTCGCTCAGCTTGCCCTTGCCCCGAAGGTTCTTGAAGGCGGTGGCCAAGCGATCTTGCAGTGTGTCGAACAAGGTGAATCCTCGGTCAGTCAGTCGTGGGTGCGATTCTGCGCGAGCGCGCTGCTCATCAAGGCTACCGGCCCACGGGAGAAACTGCTCCCGCGAGCACCGTCATGACCTCCGGATGGCGTGGCGGGCAGTCGAGGCGTACGCCATCGACTCCCGCGAACGCGACAGACGCACCCCCGCGCGTACGCCTCAGACACGTCCCTCGGCGAGTGCCTCGATGATCTCCGGACGCAGTCTCGCCGCCGAGATCACCGCGTCCACCGAGCCCACCTCGACCGCGCGATGGATGGAGTGGATCCCATCGAATTCGGCGGCGAGCTCGCTGATCTTTTCGGCGCGGACCTCCGCTCGCAGGTCGGCCATGTCGACCAGCAATCCTCCGCGCTCACTCTCGGTTGCACTCGCAATCCGTCGGTCCAACTCCTCGATCCGTTCGTCGGCGGCAATGCGCTTGTTCACTTCGCCCGCGAAGACGACGGCGGCAGCGGGGGCTCCACCGAGCACGGATGCGAAAGATCCCTCCACTGCCAGGACCCGCAGCGCCGGGTTCAGTTGCTTGCTGAACACCACGAACGCGCCACCGTGATAGCGACTGATGACGCAGAAGACAATCGGACCGCGGAAGTTCACCACGGATCGGCCGATCTCCGCGCCGTACTCCAGCTGGAGTTCGCGCATGGACTCGGGCGAGCCATCGAACCCGGACAGGTTCGCCAGGATGACCACGGGCCGGTTGCCCGAGGCGGCGTTGATGGCACGCGCCACCTTCTTCGATGACTGTGGGAACAGCGTGCCCGCGGTCCAGGTGACCGGTCCGTCTGCCGGCAGATGGCCATGACGTGGGACCGGCTGCGATTCGATCCCGATCAGGCAGACCGAGTGACCACCAAGGCGGGTATCCGCAACCACCGCGGTGTCCGCATCCGCCATGCCTGCCCACCGCTCCATGAGCGTCGCGTCCTGGTCGGCCACCGCACGCATGACCGTGCGGATATCGAAAGGCTTCTTGCGCTCGGGGTTCTTCTCGGCCGAGAAGATCTCTCCGACCGTCTCGAACTCCCCCGTGTGCGGGAAAGGTGAGACGTCGCGATCCACCGGGTCAGTGGACGACGCCTGCCGTGGCCAGCGCTCACCCGGTGCGACATAGGTGTGGGCATAGTGCTGCAGCAGCACATCGAAAGCCCCCGCCAGGTCGGGCACCCAGTACTGCGCCTGACCGTTGGGCCCCATCACCCGGTCATAGCCGCCGATGCCGAAGTTGTCCTCTGCGGACACGCCACCGGAGAAGTCCAGCGACTGTTTGCCGGTGAGCACCATCGCCGAGGCCGGAGTCATGATCAGGATGCCGCGGGTATGCATCAGCATGGTCGCCTCGGCGTTCCAATAGGGCTGGGCGCCCACATTGATGCCGGCCACGATCACGTTGATCTCACCACCGGCCTGGGTGAATTCGATGATCCGCCGGAGTGCGGCCGCCACCCAGTCCATGTTCTCGGTCCCGGAGTCCATCGAGACCTTGGCACCCGCAGAGACCGCGAACCACTCCAGCGGAACTTGCAGCCGCTCGGCCAGGTCGATGGCAGCGATCACGCGTCGGCATTCCTCCTCGGCTACCGCGCCGAGCGCCCGCGTGGGGTCGCCACACAGCACCACGCGGGTGATGCCCTCGGGATAGAGCTTGGTCGGCGTGCTCACGACCGCGGTGATCATCCCCGACGTGTTCTGCCCCAGCGGCCTGGCCGTCGGTTCGAGTACGCCCGCCTCGGTCAGGTCATATTCGATGATGGTGCCGTCCGGCCCCGCGAGCACCGGGGCCAGCTCGTAGGGATAAGTGAGACCGCGACGACGGGCACGCAAGGCGCGGGACGCATAGTCGTCCAGCGGTTTGAGCGGGGTGTCCGGTGGGGAAATCACGTCCGCGACGACGCCGCGACCGGGTCGCTGGTGGAACCGGATGGCGACCGGCCGGGGCTGACCATCGGGGCCGGAGACCCGCCCGGAGGTGAGCACCTCCTCGATCCCGGCGCCCTCCGTGAGCGGGGTGATCTTCGTCTGCAGACGGGTGAGCTGGGCGATCTCCGCATCCACCCGCGGCCAGACCGTCACCCAGACATGGTTCAGATCCAGCCGTGATCCGCTCCCATGGCGCGCGGTCCGGACGCGTCGGATCGCCTCCAGGCAGTGTTCCACTGCCCGTTCGGCCAAGGGCAGGCCGGTGATCTTTCCTTCGCTGTCCCGCGTGACCGCCAGTTGGCGTACCTGGGCCATCGCGACGAGGCGACGATCCGCCGGATTCGACCGGGCGACCGCCTCGTACAGCAGGACGTCCTCGGGCGAGGGCAACCGGGTCAGCTCGAACTCGGTCAAGCGCCACAGGGACAGCCGGCGGGCCACCATCGGGTGAACGCCCCGGATCAGTTCATCCTCAACCAGCTCCCCTTCGGCGCCAAGACGCGGGCGGAAGGTCAGATAGTCGACCTCATGGTCCCCTGCCTGACAGATCGCCACGCTCACCCGTCGGGCGCGGTGCGCGAACGGTTGACGCGACAGCCAATCCAGCAGCAGTGCGGCCGTCTCGTCGTGATCGCTCGGCGGGGCGGGCCAGCGCACATAGAGCTCGACCACATTGTCGATCGACTCGCTGAGGGCTCCCTCGACGGCGGCGGACAGGGTGCTGCCGGAGTCCTCGAGCTCGCTCGCCTCGGCGATCGTGGACACCACCCGGGTGGGTCCGTGTCCCTCCGCCCGATAGGTCGCATGGACCAGGGGCCGATCCTGTCCATCGGGGCCCGGCCCGGCGGTGCGGGCCAGGTCCGCCAACGCGTACTCCTGATAATGCCGCCGGATCAGCACCTCAAGCATCGGCTCCTGAGTGGGCAGACCGTCGGCCAACCGCTCGGCCAGGAAACCGACGAGCTTCTCGGGAATCCCCGCGAGCACGGCCAGCCGCGCGGAGCGATCCGGCGCGTCGGGATCGGCGAGTGCCGCGATCTCCTCGCGTACGCCGGCTAGGGCGACAGCCCGTTCCGCGTCCACGATCGGCTGGTCGAACCAGCGGAACCTGATGGACCGGGCCAGGTCACCGATCACGGCATGGCGCCGCTGGGTGGCCTTGGTGATGCGATCGAGCAGCGCACGGATTTCAGGCTCGCGCTCAGCGCCCGGGTTCTCGGCGGCCCAACGCCCGAGGATCGCGGCCGCGACCTCGGCATCCCAGCCGCGCTGTTGCGCGAGCGCAATGCGGAAGACGGCCTCCTCAAGGATCGGTGTCCGCTCCAGGTCGTTGACGCCGTAGTGCCTCAGCACACGCTCCAACTTCCGGTGGAACTGTGAGGGGATGCCGTCGCGCTCGGGATCGAGCCACCGCAGATAGGCGTGGAAGTGTTCTTTGGCACTGTGGACGCGCAGGTCGCTCTGATCGTCATCGCTCGGCTGGTTGCGGCTGAGCTCGGCGAAATCCGCGAACATCGACAGCAAGCGCTCCTCGGCCGCGAGCACGTCGACGCCAGCGGCGGCCAGAGCCTCGCGGTGAGCCAAATAGGTGCGCAACACCTCGTGGTGGTCCGGGGTGTCATAGCCGCGGATCGTTCCGCGCAGCTGATGCAGAGCAATCTGTCCACGCGCGGCCGGATCCGAATCGGTCGTGGCAGCCGGTGGCAGGTCGAGTTCGACCGCCGAGCCACCGCTGGTAGTCGTCGCTTCCCCGGTCGGCTCAAGTTTGATCAGGGGTACGCCGGTCTCCACCTGGGTGCCGGTGCGCACCATGACTTCCTTGACGCGCGCGGCGAACGGCGCGTTGAGGGCGGTCTCCATCTTCATGGATTCCAGCACCAGCACGGGGGCACCCGCGGCGACTTCATCCCCGGCGGCAACGGGGGTGGCGACGACCAGTGCTGGGGCGGGAGAGCGCAACATGCCGCCTTCGTCGCGACTCACGCGATGGGCGACCCCGTCGACCTCGATGAGGTGCACCGTGCCCTGGGCGGCGGTCACCAGCCGATGGCGTTGACCGTCGACGGTGATCCTGCTGTGCACGTCGTCGATGCGCTGGAGGCGGGCGGCCAGCGTGCGGGGTTCGATGCCGTCCCCAGCGACGGTGACGGTGAAGTGGCCCGGCCCAGACTGGTGCACGGTGGTGACGAAAGACGTGGCGCCGAGCTTGAGCTCGACTGCCTGGCCGGTCTCGTGTCGTGGCTGGGGGCGGCCGCCGCTGGCGGTTGCCAGGAACGTGGTGATCTCCCCCCGTTCAGCCTCCACATAGTTCTGGATCGCGGCGGCCACCAAGGCAATGCCGGCGTGGCGGTCGGCGCCAAGTCGACCCTCTTCGCGGACGCGATCAATCCAGCCCGTATCGGCCCACACCGGCTCACCGCGCACGACCTCAGGGGCATTGAGCAGTTCGCTGATGAAGCTCTTGTTGGTGGCACCCCCGTCGATGACGACGATGGTCTCGTTGACGGCACGCCGAAGCCGGGCCAGGGCCTGTTCTCTGGTGTCACCCTGGGCGATGATCTTGGCGATCATCGAGTCGAAATCGCCGGGAATCGTGTCGCCCTCGGCGACGCCGGTGTCGATGCGGATGCCCGGGCCGGACGGGAATTCCAGGCGGGCGATCCGACCGGGTGCTGGAGCGAAGTCGCGATCGGGGTCTTCGGCGTTGAGGCGGGCCTCGACGGCATGGCCACGTTCGCCCGGTCGCTCGCCGGTCAGCGGTTCGCCGGCAGCGATGCGCAACTGTGCGGTGACGAGGTCGAATCCGGTCACCGACTCGGTGATCGGGTGTTCGACCTGGAGGC
>JAUNUL010000052.1:9968-12468 GCA_030538175.1 Propionibacteriaceae bacterium
GCGGGTGTTGACCTCGAGGAAGGCGAAAGTCTTGGTTTCGGGCTGATAGAGGAACTCCACGGTGCCCGCACCGGCATAGCCGACAGCGAGCGCCAGCCGTTCGGCGGAGTCCCGAACGACGGCGGTCTCGGCGTCGGACAGCAGCGGCGAGGCCGACTCCTCGATGACTTTCTGGTTGCGTCGCTGCACCGAGCAGTCGCGGACCCCCAGCGCCCAGGCAGTGCCCTGGCCGTCGGCGATGATCTGCACTTCGATATGCCGCGCACCGGTGACCAACTTCTCCAGGAAGACCACCGGGCTGCCGAACGACCGCTGCGCCTCGTCCCTGGTTCGCTGGAAGGCATCGGTCAGGTCTTCGGGTGTCTCCACCTTGCGGATGCCCCGGCCGCCGCCGCCAGCGGTGGCCTTGAGCATCATGGGATAGCCGATCTCGGCGGCGCTGGCGAGTGCATCCTCGAGGGTGTCCACGCCACCCCGACTCCACGGTGCGACCGGCACCCCGACTTCCTCGGCGATGAGCTTGGAGCCGATCTTGTCACCGAGCTTGCGCATCGCTTCCGCGGACGGGCCGACGAACGTGACCCCGAGCTGATCGCACACCTCGACGAAGGTCGGGTCCTCCGCGACAAAGCCCCAACCGACCCAGGCAGCGTCCGCGCGGGTCTGCCGAAGCGCCTCGGCCAGGACCGCGTGGTCCAGATAGGGCCGGGCGGCTGCCGGTCCGAGCAGGTACGCCTCATCGGCCTCCCGCACGAATGCCGCGTTCGCATCAACGTCCGTGAACAGGGCGATGGTCCGAACCCGGGGCTCATCGGAGCCGGCGAGGGCTCGCGCCTCGTTGAGATCCCGGACGGCGTGGATCAACCTCATGGCGGCTTCACCGCGGTTGACGATGGCGAGGCGCTCGATCGCAGACTGCATGACATGGCACCTTGCCACAACATCACCGCTGCTGACATCCCCCCCTCCCCCACAGACCGATCAACAATTGGTTTCGATCGGCGATTGGAGCCATCAGCAGGGCTGCCCGGCGTGCTGGCTGGCTCAGAGCCCGTTGCCGCGGCCCAACCACTCAAGGGCCAAAGGCAACGTCGGACGATAGGTAACAAAATCGTGACCGCCCGTGTCGAGCACGATCTTGGCCGTCCCCGGCCAGCGAGCGGCGGCTTCGATCATGGCTGCCGAGTCCCCATCGAAGACCCCTGGTCCGGACCAGGATGAGCGATCCCGTGTGGACGACACGATCAACAGCCGGGTGGGTTGCGGCGGAGTGTTCTGGAACTGCCACACCGGGGACACCGACCGACGGAAATCCTCGGAGCCACCGAACAGGTCGTCCCCCTTGGCCCAGGGACGGAAATAGCCGCCGATCGAGACGGCTGCGCCGAACTTGTCCCGATGTCGAAGCAGGAGGTTGGTCGCGCACAGGCCACCGGTGGAATACCCCGCCGCCGTCCACCGCGCTGGGTCCCGGGATGCCCGCACGGTCCGGAGGATCGCGTCCCGGACATCAGCGGTGAGCCAGGTCTCCGACTTCGGACCGTTCGGGATGTCGAGGCATTCGGTGTCCCTCGGGGGATGGGTCATGATCGGCGGCAGGACCCCGATGAACGGTTGAACCGCGCCACGGCCAATCGCCTCACTCGCCGCGGCATCGAAGGCGAACTGATTGAACACGCCCTCCGGTGTGCCCGGAGATCCCGGCAGGAAGAACAGCACCGGGAACTCCTTGGTTTCATTGCCCTGGGCGACATAGGCGGGCGGAAGCCAGATCAGCACGTCGCCCCGCACTCCAGAAGCCTGCCCGGTGACCTGCAGCGTCACCAGGGAAGCGCCCGACGGTGTGGCCTTCCCCGGGGGCAGCGGCTCCTGGGGTGGTGCGGCCACCGAACCGGACAGCGGCGCGGGTTCACCGGGGAGGGCGGGCCCTGCCGGATGCAGGTCGATGGCGGCGTTCCTCGGACCGAGCAGGTCGCTCCACTCCTGATAGAACACCAACTGCCGGTTGGCGATCACCAGCATCGAGGCGATCGCGAGGAGTTGCGCCAGCACGAGGACGAGCCAGCGTACGCCCAGACCCGCGACCGTCTTCGGCCGGTCCCGGGCCTCCAAACGCAGACGGCCGAACAGCAGGCGGCCCTCCGTCAGGCCGCGGCGCGCACTGCCCCGCACGATCGATAGCCGGAGCAGGACCCCGATGGGCAGCAGGACAGTCAAGGCCACGAGGATGGCCGCCAACATCGCACTGCGCAGTCCCATCCGGCCATTATCGCCGTGGGAGCAGGGTTCCTGACCAGCCCGGCGTCAGCATTTCTCGGGCTGGAACGAGGCGCGGTCGCGGCCTGCGGTGGCGTGGGTTAGTTGCCCAGCAGCGCGTCCACGAACCCGTCGGCGTCGAAGGGGGCGAGATCATCGGCACCCTCGCCCAGGCCAACCAGCTTGACCTGCACTCCCAACTCGCGTTGGACCTGGACGATGATGCCTCCCTTGGCGGATCCGT
>JAUNUL010000531.1 GCA_030538175.1 Propionibacteriaceae bacterium
CGACAACCGGCCCCCGCGCGCGTTGAGCAGCAGGGCCGGCCCGGGCCGGGCCGCCCTCGCGATGAAGGTCGGACGCCCCCGCACCAGCCAGTCGCCGATCGCGGAACGGGCGTACGACCCCATCGGCACGATCCGCTCCTTGCGCCCCTTGCCGAACAGCCGTAGCCCCAGATCGAGGTCATCCAACTGCGAGGTCACGTCGTCGACATCCAACGCGCACACCTCCGAGACCCGCGCCCCCGTGCCGTAGAGCAGCTCCAACAAGACGGCATCGCGCAACCCCTCGGGCGTCGTCCGGTCGGGCACATCGAGCAGCGCCTGCACCTGGTCGAGCGACAACGCCTTGGGCAGCCGCTTGCCCTGCTTGGGCGGCGACACCCGCGCCGCAGGATTGTCCGCAGCCTCACCGTCACGCACCGCGAACGCGTGGAACGACCGCACCGCCGCCACCGCCCGCGCGACGCTCGAGGCGGCCAACCCCGGCCGATCCGCCGACCCGGCCCGCAGCCACGCCGCGAACTCCTGCACCTGACCCGCGTCGACCTCACCGACCGCCGACACACCCACACCCCGCAAGAAGCCCACATACCGCGCCAAATCACGCCGATACGCCGAAACCGTGTTCGGCGAGGCCCCCACCTCGGCCTCGAGGTGGTCCAGGTAGGCGTCGACCGCCCGCTCCAACGAACTCACCGCGGGCGGGTCTCCCCGCCCAACGCGCGGATCCGCTCGTCCCGCGCCTCCTTCACCGACCGCGCCGGCCACGGGGCGTCCGCCGCCCTCAAGGAATCGACCCGCCCCGACCGCAGCGCCGCGTAGGCGGACAGGGCCCCGACGACCCTCGTCGGGTTCTGCACCCGGCCTGCGTAGATGGCGTCGACCAGGTCATCCAAACCGACGAGGCAGACCTCCATGTCGGCCTCCTCGTGCTCGACCACGAAGCCCTCCGGACGCCCCACGCGCGACAACCCACGCGCCAGGAACACGCGCAACGTCTCCTGCAGGCACCCGGGCGAGGTCATGTAGTCGACCAGCACCCGCCAGTCGGACGCCGCGAACTCGACCTCCTCGGCCAGCTCTCGCTGGGCGACAGCCAGCCACGAGGTCTCCCCCGCGTCGATCAGCCCCGCGGGCGGCTCGATGAGCCGGAACCCGACCGGGTGGCGCAGCTGCCGCACGACCACGACGCGCTCGGCCTCGTCCAGGGCGATCACCCCGACCGCTCCCGGGTGCAGCAGGTAGTCGCGCTTCATCACCGAGCCGTCGGGCGTCTCCACCTCGTCGCGGACGAAGTCGGACACCAGGCCCCCGCCCAGCAACGTGTGCGACCGCACCGGCCAGCCAACGACCTCGTCGGTCACCTCGTCGGGGCCCAGGATGCGCAGCTCGCTCATGGGCGTCAGTCAACCAGACGCTGGGCGCTGTGATGCTCAACCGCCGCGCCCAGCAGCCCCGCGAACAGGGGGTGGGCCCGCGTCGGGCGCGACTTGAACTCGGGGTGGGCCTGGGTGGCCACGAACCAGGGGTGCAGGGCGCGGTCCAGCTCGACGAACTCGACCAGGCGTCCGTCGGGTGAGGTGCCCGACACGCGCAGCCCGGCCGCCTCCACCTGGGCCCGGTAGGCGTTGTTCACCTCGTAGCGGTGC
>JAUNUL010000532.1 GCA_030538175.1 Propionibacteriaceae bacterium
GGCCGTGGTGTTCGCGCCCGGTATCACAAATGACCGCAGAGCACAGGAGAGCGCATCGGCGTAGCCGGGCGTTTGCGCCCAGTGTCACGAATACGAGTTAGACGCGCCCGGTGCTCGGGTTGGTCGTGCCCGGTGTCACAAATGACTTCGGGGCGCGCCGGCGTGCCCAGGCGTTTGCGTCCAGTGTCACGAATACGAGTTAGAAGCGCCGGGTGCTCGGGTTGGTCGTGCCCGGTCTCACAAATGACTGCCGGGCGCGCCGGACCGCGCAGGCGTTTGCGCCCAGTGTCACAAATGACGCAGAGCGCGCAGGCGTGCAGGCAGGTCTAGGCGGGGCCGGAGTCGTCACGCCCGGCGCGGGCGGTGCCGAAGTCATCGTCGAGCAGCGGGTCGTTGGCGTTCTTGTTGCGGCGGAACAGCTGATCGATAGCCAGACGTCCGGCGCCGAAGACCACGAACATCAGGGCGAGGGCGGCCTGGATGCCGTTGTACTCATACCCACCGTTCTCCAGCCATGGACCGCGGAACCACTTGGTCCAGGCGATGATCATGCCCTGTTGCACGACCACGCCGAGGGCTACCAGCGGGGTGAGCAGACCGAAGATCAGGAAGATGCCACCGATCATCTCCAGCAGGGTGCCGCCCCAGGCCATCACTTCGGGGGCCGGGGTCTGGAACTGACGGAGATAGTCGATCTGGTTCTGCATGCCGCCCTCGGACGTCCAGCGACGCCACCCGCGGAATACCAACGCCGCGCCGAACGTGACGCGAACGATGAGCAGAACGAGGTCCTGCAGGACCTTCAGCAAACCCGACATATGCCCTCCCGTGAACAGACGGTGTCAGCGTAACGGCCTGCGCCCGGTCAGTCCGTGCGCCGCGCGCCCGTGTCCGGTCACGTGTTCGGCACGGAACTCCTCGCCCTGGCACGTGTTCGGCACCGAACCCGTTGTCCGGTCGCGTCGGTCGTTGACCATTGACCGGCCCCCACCCCCTAAGTAGACTTCTAGTTATGAACCCTGTCGGGAAGATCCGGATGTCCACCACGACCAAGATGGTCCTGGACGCATTGTTGGCCACCGACCGCACCTATGGTCTGGAGATCTGCCAGCAGGCGGGGCTGGCCACGGGCACGGTGCATCCGATCCTCGCGCGCCTCGAGGGTGCCGGCTGGGTCGCCTCGGAGTGGGAGGACCTCGATCCGCATGCGGCCGGTCGCCCGCCCCGCCGCTATTACCGGCTCACCCCCGCCGGGGCCCAAGCCGCGACCCGAGCGCTCGCGACATCGCCAGCCCCGCACCCGGTCCGGCGTACTGCGACCTCGATGGTCCTCCCGTGACGACCGCCGAGCGCCTGCTCGCGCTAGCCGTGGCGGTGCTGCCCGCGGACGCCCGGGATCGCTATCGGCAGGAGTTCGCGGCCGAGCTTGCGGACCTGCCCGTCTCAGCCCGGTTGGGGTACGCCGCACGCGTCCTGTGGTCGGCTCCCCGTCTGCGTGGCACGTTGCGTCCGCTCCCGCCCACGCTCGTCCGGGGTGGGATCTTGGCGGCGGGGGTGCTGGCGTTGGTGATGGGGGCCGGCGTGGCGTACGGCATCGTTCTCGACCGGGAACTCAAGGCACCGATGACGATCAACGCGA
>JAUNUL010000053.1 GCA_030538175.1 Propionibacteriaceae bacterium
GACCCTGGTGGCCACGACGGTCAGGCGACCGGTCAGGTTGACGGTGCCGCCGAGCACGGTCGACTCTGGTGCGATCTCCGCGGGCACTGGCTCACCGGTCATCATCGAGGTGTCAATGGTGGACACACCCTCGCGGACGGTCCCGTCGGCGGCGATGCGTTCCCCGGCCCACACCACGAACTGGTCGCCCTTGACGAGCTGTTCGATGGGCACGATCTGCTCGGTGCCATCGGCTGCGAGCTTGCGCACCTGCTTCGGGGCCAGCGCGTTCAGCGCCCCGAGGACGCCTTGGGCGGAGCGTCGGGCACGGGCCTCGAAATAGCGCCCCGCGAGCAGGAAGGTGGTGACCGCTGCGGCCACTTCGAAATAGATCGCGTCCGCCCCGGACGGCGTGATGCCATAGCCGAGCCAATATCCCTCGGTGTCCTCCGCACCCAGGATGATCGACACCAGCGACCAGGTGAACGCGGACAGCACGCCGAGGGACACCAGGGTGTCCATGCTGAACGAGCGGTTGCGCAGGTTGCGCCAGGTGGCGACGTGGAACGGCATGGCCGACCAGAACACGACTGGCACGGCCATGGCGACACAGAGCCACTCCCACATCGGGAAGCGCAGTTCCGGGACGAGCGCGAGGACGATCGTGAGGTTGCCGAGCGGGATGGTGAGGATGGCTGCCAGGGCCAGCCGGCGCCGCAGCATCGCGATTCGGTCTTCGGAGATCCGGCCCAGTTCGGAGTCATCGCCGGTGGCCTCGGCGGCGTCATAGCCGGCCTTCTTGACCACCTGGATGGCGTCCTCGGCGGTGACCAGGCCTGAGACAATGGCCCGTTCGGTCGCATAGTTGACCGTGGCGGTCACGCCCTCGAGCTTGTTGAGCTTCTTCTCGATGCGGGTGGCACAGGCCGCACAGGTCATGCCGCCGACGGCCAACTCGATCTGCTGGACCGCGGGCTCGGCTGCCGTCGCCTGCGTGGCCGTGGTGAGGTTGGTGTCCGGGGTCAGGTTGGTGGTCATCGATCCGCCCGCTCCGAGAGCTTGCGCAGCATCTCGTTGTACGCCTCGTGGGCGTCATCCAAGCCTTCGTCCATGGCCCGGTCCTGGCGCTTGGCGTCCCGGGAATCCTGGGCGAACCACTGGAAGACCAAGGCGATGACCACGACGAGCATCGGGATCTCACCCATCGCCCAGGTGTACTGCCCACCCATTTTCTGCTCCGCCACCAGATCGGTCATCCAGGCGACGTCAAGGCCGCGATAGAAGTTGGAGCCGATCACGAAGTCGGAGCTCAGCAGGATCACCGCGAAGAATGCATGGAACGGCATGGCTGCGAACAGGAAGCCAAGTTTGGCGACGTGCGGGAGCTCACGGGGGTTGCGGTCCGCACCGATCAGCAGGCCGAAGAACAGCAGGCCGGCAATCAGGAAATGCAGGTTCATCAACTGGTGTCCCCAGTGATACCGCATCAGATATTCGAAGAGCCCCGAGAAATAGACCACGTACGCCGTGCCAATGAAGTTGATGCCGATCACCACGGGATGCATGAAGAATTCCAGCGGTTTCCAGGTGACCAGCGCGTTCAACAGTTCCCGGGCGCTCGTCGCGTGATCCGGTCCCTGGGCGGGCAGGACTCGCAACGCCAGCGTGATCGGGGCACCCAGCACGGCCAAGACGGGCACCAACATGTTCACCGTCATGTGGGCGAGCATGTGATAGCTGAAGGCGACACCCGAATAGGCCCAGATTCCCGCGGAGCTCACCCAGAGCAACAACACGAACGCCAGGACCCAGGCGATGGTGCGGCCGATCGGCCAGTGCACCTTCCTTCGGGCGAGGACGATGTGGGCGCCGACATAGAGCACGATGGCGCCGACGGCGATCGAGACAAACAGCAGATTCGGGCGGCCCGGCAGGATCAGCGCGGCCATGGTCGGGGCCTCGTTGACCTCATAACCGAGGAAGTTGATCTGGGCCGATCCCTGCGGGGCGAGGAAGCGCGGGGGCGCCATGTGCGCCATGACGGTCTGGATGCCCACCAGGACGATCCCGAGCGCGAGGTCCGCCGCGAGCCCACCGCGGGACCGCGCAGCCCTGCGTACGCCCAACCAATTGCGCAGTGCCAACATGAACCAGCCGGCCAGCAGGGCGACGCTGGCGACGCCATAGCCCGTCTGCACGGGGTGGGTGCCGGCCAGTTCATACCAGATCACCACGAGCTGGCAGATCACGACGACCGTTGCGGCGAGCGCCATGGTCCAGCCGTAGCGCCGGCCGCGGATCACGTCGTCATCCGATTCCACGGTCAGCAAAGCGGCCGCTGCGGAGGCGAGACCGACGAGCCCGGCGATGCTGGCCCAGATCGCGGCGTCGGTGCCGAAGTCGTGGTCCGCGCCGACCGAGACGTTGCCAGTCACCACGGGCGCGAGCTGCCACATCAGCCCGATCAACAGCACGGTCATGGGTGCACCGGCCCGACGCATCCGCCGGGCGGAGATCGCGATGAGCAGGGCGATCGCAGCGGGGATGAACCATGCTTGGGCCGGCTGCGTCGCGGCCACGAAGGGCCACAGGGCCTGCATGGCGGTCGCCAAGGTCACGCCGTTGTTCTCGGAGGCGGTCAGCGGAATCATCGCCAGGCTGCAGGCGAACCAGATCGCGGCGGTGGTGCCCGCGCGACCGACCAAGCTGCGGCCGGTGTCGGTGAGCTCGTGGTGGCGCCGTTGGATCAAAGAATAGAAGGTGCCGGCCAGCAGGAGGGCGAATGTGGCCAGCATGGCGAGGTTGGCGGCGTAGTGCATGATCGCCGTCACGAAGTTGGAGAGCACATCAGGGTTCTCGCGGCCACGCAGCGGGGGGAGCGCACTCTGATAGGCCATGCCGAACAGCACGATCGCCAAGCCGAGTCCCGTCGCCGACCACACCGCCAGCACTGCCCCACTGGGCAGGGGTGGTCGCCCGGGCGCAGGCTCGGCCGCGTCACTGGTGGCCGTCACCTCGCTCGCGGGAACCTCGGCCACAGTGGCCTCATGCTGATCAGCCTGATCGGAGCTGCTCACCGGTCTCCTCTGGGTGCGTTACGCCCACCCGACGGTGGGTCACCCTCCATTAGACACGGTGACACCCACCTTTCGGGTGCACGCATCAGCACGTGGGCGTCGTGCCCCCGCGCCCCGGACCTGTGTGGGGCCGGTTCACTCGCTCGGAATGAGCATCCAGGCAATGAAATAGAGGAACACCTGGGGGCCGGGGATGAGCATCGTCGCGACGAAGGCAACGCGGACCCAGCGCGGGTCCACACCGATCCGGCGGGCGATGGCTGCGCACACCCCGGCGACCATGCGGTCATCGCGTGGACGCTGGAGGACGAGGGCGTTCGAGGCCATGGGCTTTCCTTTCGTCGCCTGGGTCCAACTCTGGCCCATCCTGTCGCTGTGCGCATCCCCATCGAGGGATCGCGTCAGCCTGTGGGCATGGCGGGGTGCAAGCTGACCTGGGTTGCTTTCATCACCGCCACGACCGGAGAACCGGGCACCAAGCCGAGTTCGGCTGCGGCTGCGGCAGTCACATCGGCCCTCAGCCGCTGATCCGCCACCGCAATCGTGACGGCCACCACCGGACCCCGGGAGTCCAGGGTGAGCACTTCAGCAAGGAGGGTGTTGCGCGGGCTGCCGCCGGGGGCCACCGTGTGCAGGCTCACCGCGCCGGGTGCGACCGTGGCCCGTGCAGGAGCCCCGGCGGTGAGCTCCCCGATCCCGGTGATCTCGGAACCGTCGGAGAGCTCCAGCCTGGACGCATCGGTTGCCGTGCCGTGCAGCAGATTGACCCCGACGAAGTCGGCCAAGAAGTCCGAGGCGGGCGCCGACAGCACCGCATCGACGTCACCGGCTGCCACCACTCGCCCGTGATCCAGGACGACGACCCCATCGGCGAGCGCGAGCACATCGAGCAGGTCGTGGGTCACCAGCAGGGTCGTCACGCCGGCGAGGCGCTCACGCAGGAGTCGGCGCAACTCCGGGGTCGCTGCGGCATCCAGCGCGGCGAACGGTTCATCAAGCAGGACCACATCCGGGTCGATGGCGAGGGCTCGGGCAATGGCCACACGTTGTGCCTGCCCGCCGGACAGGGCCCGTGGCTTCCGGTCGAGCAGGTGTGCGGCGCCCACCGCGGCGAGCTCCCGTTCGGCGCGGTTGCGAGCCTCGGCCCGGCCGATCCCGCGGGCGCGGGGGCCGTACGCGACGTTGTCCAACACACTGAGGTGCGGAAAGAGCAGGGGTCGCTGTTCGACATAGCCGATCCGGCGGTGGTGGGACGGCAGCATGCGTCGCCCATCGGCGACGGTCGTGGCATCGATGACCACCGAGCCGGTGTCGGGTCGCAGTCCCCCGGCCACGAGCTGGATGCAGGTGGACTTTCCGGAACCATTCGGGCCGATGAGGGCGGTGAGTTGTCCCTGGGCTGCGGCGAACGTGACGTCGACGCCCCGCCGGTCCACCGTGGCGGCCACGCGTACACCCAACGGCTCAGCCATGCTGCCCCCAGGCGTTCAGGCGGGTGGCCAGGCCGACCACGAGGCCGGCAACCGCCAGGAGCACGACGGCGAGCGCGAGGGCGAGCTGGGAATCGGATTCCCGCAGCAGATAGATCTCCAACGGCAGGGTGCGGGTGACGCCCTGGAGCGACCCGGCGAACGTCAGCGTCGCCCCGAACTCCCCCAGCGCCCGGGCGAACGACAGCGCGGCGCCGGAGGCCAGCGCGGGGGCCGTCATGGGCACGGTCACGGTGAGGAAGGCGCGGGTGGGTCCCGCACCGAGGTACGCCGCCGCGCGCTCGAAATCCACCCCCCGGGTGCGCAGGGCACCCTCCACCGAGATCACCAGGAACGGCAGCGCGACGAACGTCTGGGCGATGACGACGGCGATCGTGGTGAAGCCGATCTCGATGCCCAGCGCCGACAGGTGGGATCCGATCAGGCCGCGCCGACCCAGCGTCGTGAGCAGTGCCAGGCCAGCCACGACCGGCGGCAGGACCATCGGCACGGTCACCAGCGTCCGCCCCACGTGCGCCAGTCGCCCGTTCGACCTGGCCAACACCAGGGCCGTCGGCACGCCGAGCAGGATCACGAGCACCGTCGAGATCGCGCAGGTCACCAGGCTGAGGGTGAGCGCATCCCGAGCCCGCTCCCCCGCCAACAGGGCCGGCAGTTCGGCCCAGTCAGCGCGGGAGAGCAGCCCGACCAGAGGAACGCCCAGCAGCCCCACCGTGAGGACGAGCGGCAGCCAGGCCCACCGTGGAACCTGGGTCACACCGCCGGTCCGAAACCGAACTCGGCCAGCGCCTGCCGGCCCTGTTCGCCCGTGATCAGCGCGAGGAACGCATCGGCACCGGCAGGGTTGGGGGCGTCCATCACCTTGGCAATCCAATAGGTGTTCGGGTCGTCCTTGGCACCCGGCACGTCCATGACCTCGACCTTGTCACCGGCCTGGCTGGCGTCGGTGGCGTACACGATCCCGGCGTCGGCCTCCCCGGACGTCACCTTGCCGAGCACATCGGTCACGCTCGACTCCTCGGACACAGGCTTGAGCGTCAGGTTGTTCTTCTCGGCCAACCGAGCCGTCGCACCGCCACACGGGACCTCCGGGGCGCAGACGACGAGGCGTACTCCATCCAGCGACCCGTCCACCCCGGTCACCTTGCCCGGGTTGCCGGCCGGCACGACCAGGACCAGGTAGTTGGTGGCGAACATGACCGGATCACCATCAATGACCCCGGCGGTGACGGCCTTGTCCATGTTGCGGCGATCGGCAGAGGCGAAGACGTCGGCCGGTGCTCCCCCGGTGATCTGATCGACGAGTCCTGATGACCCATCGAAGGAGAACGCGATGTCCGCATCACCGGCCGCCTTCGGGAAGGCCTTGTTCAGCGAGGCAGCCGCGAAGACAACCGTGCGGCCCGGGATCGGGGCCGCGTCCGCGCTCGATTCCGGCGTTGGGCTCGGTGTTGCACCGGACCCATTGCCCGAGGAACAGGCGGTCAGGAACAGCGCGAGCGCTGCGAGGATGACAAGAAGTTTCTTCATGAACGATGTCCTTCGATGGAGACGTTGGTGGCTTTGATGACGGCGGTCGCGACGGACCCGACGGTGAGCCCGAGCTCTTCGACAGCCTCGGTGGAGATGAGCGAGACGATGCGATAGCGCCCGCACTGCAACTCCACTTGGCTCATCACTGCGTCGGAGATGACCCGCGTGACCAAACCGGTCAGGTGATTGCGTGAGGACCGTGCGCCAACTCCCGCATCGAACTGATCCATGGGGTGATCCGCGGCGATGTCCTGGGCGAGTTGGGCGAGCTGGGCACCTGCCACCACGAGGCGTCCTGCGTCATCGGTCGTCGACCCAAGACGTCCCTGGTCGATCCATCGGCGCAGGGTGTCGTCGCTGACCCCCAGCAGCCCAGCGGCGTCATTGATCCGTAGATGCGTCATGAAAGGAACATAGCAGGCGCATTTGCGGATTCACCCAGGAGACTTCAGTCTTGTTGGCAACTTTGGTTGATAACGACCCATTGTCAACGTACATTGCTAAGTATGGACTCAACCGAACTCGCCAGCACCGCTGCGGACCTGTCCCAGCCCGCCGAGGGACTGAGAGCGGTGGCCTCGTTGCGACTGTTGGTCGAAACCCTCGAATTCCGGCAGGTCGAGGGTGCACTGCGCGCCGGGCTGTCCTGGACCGAGGTGGCCGAACTGCTCGGAGTGAGCCGCCAGGCGGTCCACAAGAAGTACAGCAAACGCATCGACCCGACCATCAACGTCCCCAGGAGAGAACGCCGATGAATCTGATCCGCACTGCCGACTGGATGCGTCGGCTCACCGTGCTCGCTGATGACGAACGTGCCCGTCTGCGCCACCCCGAGGTGACCACCGAGCACCTCTTCCTGGGTCTCGTCTCGCTCGGCGGCCCTGTCACCAGCGCCCTCCGAGGCGCCGGCGTGACGGCCGAGGACGTGCGGCGTACGTTCGCCGCCATCCATGCCGAGCGCATCACAGGCCTCGGCGTCCACCTTGGGTCCGCCGATCCGCACGACCCACTCACGTCCGAAAACCCGATCCCGCCCCTGTCGGAGCGAGGCGAGGTGACATTCTCCGACCCAGCACTGCGGCTGCTGAAGGCCATCCCCCACGGTGCACCGGGGGACGCGACCGTCGCCCTGTGGACCTCCCTGCGGGCAGATCCCCTCGCCAGCGTCGACACGGTGCTCACCCGGCTCGGCGTCGACCCGGTCACGGTGGACACGTCGGTGAGGGAGTACGCCGAGCGGGCGCCCGTGGAGACAAGCCCGCAGGCGAGGACGGGAACGTGGTCGAGCTATCAGCTCTTCCTCGCCGCACCCCCCGACCAGGTGTGGGCGCTGATCGCCGACCACAGTCGCTGGATGGAGTGGAACTCGAGTGAGCACGCATCAGCGACGGTCCTGCCCGACGGGGCCATCGAGGTGCACCATCCCAGGCGCCGCCGCGACGGTTCGCTGGTTGGTGACGGCTCTCCTCGTGCCCTCTCGCACTACCGGGAAGTGCGGCGTCTCCCGGAGCAGCTCATCGAGTGGCAGCGCACCAGCCCGGCCACCGACTTTCGCTGGCTGCTCCAGCTCGTGCTGTCGCCTGCTGGGGCCGGGACCCGGCTCGACCTCGGCTATCGCTATGAGTTCCCCGGGCGCAAAGGCTTGCTCCGAACGATCAGCGCGCGGGTGATCGCGTTCACCGGCAGCTTCTATCTCCGCACCAAGGCCGACGACATCTCACGGGCGCTGGGCTGATGACGACAATCGACGATCGAATCCGCCCGGGGCGCGCCCTGTGGGCACTGCTCGCCCGGCACCGGGGCGCGCTGGTCTTGGCCTTGGTGCTGTCGGTGGCACCGCACCCTGCTCGTCGTCGCCCATCGGCTGTCCACGGTTCGGGCCGCCGACCAGGTGACGATCAGAAGTTGATCATGTGGCCTGTGACGCCGTGCACGGCTTCCTTGATCGCCTCGGACAGGGTCGGGTGGGCGTGGATGGTGCGCCCGACCTCGTCTGCGGTGAGATCCCACATCTGGGCCAACACGAGTTCGGGCAGCAACTCGGTCACGTCCGGACCGATCATCGTCGCGCCGAGGATCTCGTTGTGGGTGGCGTCGGCCACGACCTTGACGAAACCGGTGGCATCCCCCAGGCCATGGGCCTTGCCGTTGGCGCTGAAGGGGAACTTGCCGACCTTGACGTCATAGCCCTTGTCCTTCGCCTGCTGCTCGGAATAGCCGAACGTGGCGATCTGGGGCTGGCAATAGGTCGCCCGCGGGATCATGTCGTAATTGATGGGCATCGTCTCGGCACCCGCGAGGGTCTCGGCGGCGACGACGCCTTGGGCTTCGGCCGTGTGGGCAAGCATGAGCTTGCCGGTCACGTCGCCGATCGCATAGATGCCGTCGACGTTCGTGCGCATGAAGTCGTCGATGGCGATCGCACCGCGGTCGGTGAGTTCGACGCCGGTGTTCTCAAGCCCATAGCCCTCGGTGCGAGGGGCAAAACCGATGGCGGACAGCAGGCGGTCCGCCTCCAGGACCTCCTGGCCCGCATCGGAACTGACGGTGACCCGGACACCGGAGCCGGTGTCCTCGACCGACTCGACCTTGGTGCTGGTTTTGATCTTCACGCCGAGCTTCTTGTACGCCTTCGCCAGCTCCGCCGACACCTCGGGATCCTCGGTCGGCACGATGCGATCGAGGAACTCGACCACCGTGACGTCGACGCCATAGGTGCTCAGCACATAGGCGAACTCGATCCCGATCGCTCCGGACCCGGCGATGATGATCGACCCCGGCAGGTTGGCGTCAAGGATGAGCTCCTCATAGGTCTGCACGTTGGCGCTCGTCTGGACACCCGGCAGCATGCGGGTCACCGACCCGGCCGCAATGATGCAGTTGTCGAACGTCAGCGTGGCGTCGTCCTTGCCGCCGGCGACCTTGATCGTCTTCGCGTCGACGAACTCGCCCCAACCGTCGAACTCGGTGATCTTGTTCTTCTTCATCAGGAAGTGGATGCCCTTGACCATGCGATCGGCGACACCGCGGGACCGCTTGTGGGCCACCCCATAGTCGACGGTGATGTCGCCGTTGATGCCGAAGGTCTTCGCTTCCTTGGTCACGATGTGCGCGAGCTCTGCGTTGCGCAGAAGCGACTTGGTCGGAATGCAGCCCACATTGAGGCACACCCCGCCCCAATAGCGCTTCTCCACGATCGCGACCTTCTGGCCCAACTGCGCCGCGCGAATCGCCGCGACATATCCACCGGGGCCGGCCCCCAGGACTACAACGTCATAGTGCGCACTCATGGGGATCACTCTATGCACTCCGGCGCCTTCCGCGGGGCCGGACCCCCAAGCTCGACCCGCCTGGAGGCACGCTCCTTCGGGGATTATCTCTGATATGAGTTAACCTTACCCGCGTGACTGAGACATCTCTGTATCGAATCGGGGCGATGATCCGACAGGCTCGCCAACACCGGGGCCTGACCCAGGCCCAACTGGCCGACGAGCTGGGGACCAGCCAAAGTGCGATCCACCGGATCGAGACGGGCAATCAGAATCTCAGCCTGGAACGTATCAATCGCATCGCGACCGCACTCAACAGCGAGCTGATCTCCGTCGGCTCCGGAGGCCCGGTCCACCTGCGGGTCAACGGTCCGACGAAGCTGTCCGGTGCCATTGACGTGCGATCGTCCAAGAACGCGGGCGTCGCGCTGCTCTGCGCCTCCCTGCTCAACCGCGGCACCACCGTGCTCCGGGGCATCGCCCGCATCGAGGAGGTCAACCGGATCCTCGAGGTGCTGACCAGCATCGGGGTGGAGGCGACCTGGTCCGAGGACAAGTCGGATCTCACTCTTTATCGTCCGGATGAGCTGAAGCTCGATCAGATGGATATCGAGGCAGCCAAGCGGACCCGCTCGATCATCATGTTCCTCGGCCCCCTGTTGCACTACTACGAGCAGTTCCAACTGCCGTACGCCGGTGGTTGCGATCTCGGCCAGCGCACCATTGAGCCCCACCTGCAGGTGCTGCGGCACTTCGGGCTCGAGGTGCAGGCGACCGAGGGCTACTACCAGGTGACCACCAACAAGGTGTGCCCCAAGCATTCGGTGGTGTTGACCGAACGCGGGGACACGGTGACCGAGAACGCCCTGATGGCAGCGGCCGTCACCCCCGGCGTCACGACCATCCGCAACGCCAGCCCCAACTACATGGTCCAGGACCTGTGCTTCTTCCTGCAGGAACTCGGCGTCCAGATCGAGGGCATCGGCAGCACGACGCTTCGGATCACCGGGGTGTCGCCGAACAGCGTCCAGAAGGACGTGGAATATGCCCCGTCCGAGGACCCGATCGAGGCGATGAGCCTCATCACCGCTGCCATCGTCACCGAGTCGGAGCTGACCATCCGCCGCGTGCCCATCGAGTTTCTCGAAATCGAGCTGTCGATCCTCAAGGAGATGGGCCTGCAGTTCGATCTGACCGAGGAATACAACGCGGAGAACGGTCAGACCCGCCTGGTCGACCTCACCGTCCATCCGTCGACGCTCAAGGCGCCGATCGACAAGATCCACCCGATGCCGTTCCCGGGGCTGAATATCGACAACCTGCCGTTCTTCGGCGTGATCGCCTCCGCTGCGGAGGGCTCGACGCTGATCAACGATTGGGTCTATGACAACCGGGCCATCCACCTGACGAACCTCAACCGGATCGGTGCCAACATCCAGCTGCTGGACCCGCACCGGATCATCGTCAACGGACCCACCAAGTGGCGCGCCCAGGAGGTCATCTGCCCCCCGGCCCTGCGACCGGCGGTCTGCATCCTGATCGCCATGCTCGCGGCTCGGGGCACATCGATCCTGCGCGACGTCTATGTGATCAACCGGGGCTATGAAGACCTCGCCAACCGCCTGAATGCGGTCGGCGCAAGCATCGAGGTCTTCCAGGACTGACCCTCCGCGGCTGACCCGGGGGCGCTCAGCGCAGTCGGGTCACCGCAGTCGACTCAGCGCGGCCGACTCACCGCAATCGGGTCGCGCCGAAGTGGTGGCTGGGTGCCGCGATCTCGTCCTGGGCCTGCACCAGGCGCAGTTCGCGGGCACCCGCATCGGTCGTGGACTTCAACACGCCATAGACGATGTCGGCGGTGCGCTCCAACGCCCAGGCGGTGCCGTTGCCGGCGAGCAGTGCGGTCAGGAACATGGCGCTGGTGAGATCACCCGAGCCCGTGAAGTGGCGGTCCAGCAACGGTGTCGTGACGAGCCAGGCGCCTTCGTCATCGACCGCGATCATGTCCAGCGTGCCGGACTGCTGTTGATCGTGGACGACCGAGGTAACCAGCACCGTCTGGGGTCCGGTGGCCCGCAACTGGTCGGCTGCTGCCAGCACTTCGTCGAGGGTCCCGGAGGTCGTGCTGGTCAGGTAGTCCAGTTCGAAATGGTTCGGCGTGACGATATCCGCCTTGGCGACGACCTCGTCGCGCAGGAATTCGGGTACGCCCGGGCGTACGAAAAAGCCGCGACCCACGTCACCCATCACGGGGTCACAGCAATAGATGGCCTGCGGGTTGCGCTGCTTGACCAGGTCCACCGCGTGCAGGATCTCCCCACCCACGTCGACCGCACCCTGATAGCCCGACAGGACGGCGTCGACCCGGTCGAGAACGTCGCGTTCGTCGATGCCCGTGACCACGTCATGGATATCGGTCGCGCCCAGCAGCGGCCCACGCCAGGTCCCATAGGACGTGTTGTTCGAGAAATGCACCGTAATCACGGGCCACACGTCCACCCCGAGACGCTGCATCGGGAAGACCGCCGCCGAGTTGCCTGCGTGACCGTACGCCACGGTGGACTGGATCGAGAGAATCGTCGTCGTCACCGGCCCATCCTGCCACCGTTGCCGACGCTGATTCGGTGATGATCACCAGACAGCACGGGCAGCCGTCCCGGGCAGGCGCCTAGAGTTGTCCCATGGGTGCACAACGGGACGAACCCGATTCGGGTCCTTCACCGTCGGTCGAACCGAGCGCTCAGCCCGATGAGGTGTCCCAGGCGACGCAGGACCGACCGGAGCACGAGGACCACGAGTCACGCTTGCATCTTCCGGCCCTGCACCCGCCCGCCCTGATCGAGCCGGATGAGGACCGCTGGCGGTGGCGAGCAAAGATCCGACGCGACCCGCGGCAGCTGTTCTTCTATCGCATCGGTGTCGGCATCGCCGGCCTGGTGCTCATGATCGCCGCGATCATCACCGGTCCCCTGCCGGGCCCCGGCGGCATCCCGCTGTTCCTTTTGGGCCTTGCGGTCTGGTCGAGTGAG
>JAUNUL010000533.1 GCA_030538175.1 Propionibacteriaceae bacterium
CCACGCGCGCCGCACCCGCTGACTCAGGCGGCCAGCGCCGGCTCGAGGTCGGCCATGCGGACCCGGCGCGGCAAGGGCCCCCGGGCCGGGACGAACGAGCCGTCCGGGTCCACCACGAGGTCGTGGACCCTCAGCCCCACCGCCAGGTCGGCCGCCGACCAGCCGGCGGCGCTCACGCTGACCCGGACCCCGAGGAGGTCGTGGGACAGGCTGAGCACATCGGTGGCCGACCATGTGTCGACGGCATCGAGGGGGGTCGACAGGCCGCGACCGGTCCGCTTCACGACGGCCTCCTTGCGGGTCCACAGCAGGCTGAGGTCGTCGTGCGCAGCCAGCGCCCCCCGCAGGGGGAGCTCACCGGGCGCGGCGATCCGCTCGAACAGGTCCCCGTCGAAGGGGACGCGCGCCTGCACGTCCACCCCCACCGGCACCGGGGCGAGGACACTGGCGCACACCGACGCGTCGTGCGTCAGGTTGAAGTGCCACCCGACGTCCCGGGCGAAGCACGGCTTGCCGTGCTCCCCCGCCACGACGTCGGGCAGCGGCCTGGCGTCGAGTGCCGCCCATTGGTGCACGAGCAGCGCGAACGCCACGATGCTGGCGTCCCGGTCGACCCGGCGCAGGTAGCCCTCGCTCCGCAGGCGACGGCTGGCCGGGACCGTGGCGCGCAGCCGCGCCAGGGCGTCCGGGCCCAGACCGTCGGAGCGGGCGATCGCAAGGCTGATCATCATGCCGCCTTGTCGAACACCAGGCACGTGTTGTGCCCGCCGAAGCCGAGCGAGAGGGACACGGCACGGGTGTGGTCGCCCGCGCGGGCCGCCCCCCGGACGACGTCGACCGTCATGTCGGCGTCGAGCTCATCGGTGCCCATCGTGGCCGGCACCTCGCCGCGGTGCAGGGCGAGGACGGAGGCGATCGCCTCCACCGCGCCGGCCGCACCCAGGAGGTGTCCGGTGACCGACTTGGTGGACGTGACGAGGGTGCCCTCGCCGAACACGCGGGCCACCGCGGCGGCCTCCACCTGGTCGTTCTTCTGCGTGCTCGTCCCGTGGGCGTTCACGTGGATGACGCCCCCGGTCGGCCCGGCCTCGTTCAGCGCGTCGTTGATGGCGCGGTCGATCGCGACACCATCCTCCGCGGGCGCGGTGATGTGGTGCGCGTCACACGAGACACCGTAGCCGGTGACCTCGGCGAGGATCCGGGCCCCCCGGGCCCTGGCGTGGGCCTCACTCTCGAGCACGAGCGCGGCGCCGCCCTCCCCCATCACGAAGCCCGACCGCTCGCGGTCGAAGGGGATGCTGGCGCGGTCCGGGTCCTCGGCGACCGTGAGGGCGCGGAGGTTCTGGAAGCCCGCCATGGGCAGCCGGTGCATGATCGCCTCGGCGCCGCCGCAGATGACGGCGTCGGCGTACCCGTGGCGGATCGCGCGGAGTCCCTCGCCGATGCTGGCCGCGCTGGACGCGCACGCCGAGACGTGCGCGATCGCAGCACCCTGTGCGCCGGTGTCGATGGCGACCAGACCGGACAGCATGTTGGGGATCCACTTGGGGATCAGCATGGGCGACACCCGGCGGGGGCCGGTTGCGTCCAGCGTGTCGGCCTCGGCGATCATCGAGCCCACGCCACCCAGGCCGGT
>JAUNUL010000534.1 GCA_030538175.1 Propionibacteriaceae bacterium
GAGCCGACAGACTCATCGGGCGTCGAGTTCGTTCATCAGCCCATCGACGAGCAGGCGTACGCCGAAGGCGAAGGCCACGTCGGGATCGGGACCGGGCGGCCCCGCGACGCCGAGTTGCTGGGACTGGGCGTACCCCTGCAGATCGAGGGTGTGCCCCAGGATGTAGTGCACCACCAGTGCTGCCGCGGGCCCGGCGGTCGCCTCGGTGAACCCGGCGTCGGTCAGTGATCGTGCCAGAAGGTCTGCTGGGGATACTTCCTGGATCCGCATCCCCAACACCGACGACACGAGCTCCGCGCCGTCCCGGTGCGCCAGCAGTCGAGCGCGGAGGTCGGCACACCACCGCGTGAGCCCTTCGTGCGTGCAGGCGCTCGGTCCCTCGAGGTCAGCCAGCAGCACCCCGGCAACCCCGGCCAACAAGGACTGTTTGTTCGCGAAGTGCCAATAGAGGGCGGCGGGCGCCGCTCCCAAGGCACCAGCAATCCGGCGCATCGAAAGGTCAGCAAGGCCATAATCGTCAAGGATGGTCAGGGCTGCATTCACGATGGCTGTCCGGGAGAGTGCCACCGCATGAGGCTAACGCACAGTGCTTGCGCGCCGAGCCGCATGATCTGCAGTGTCAGCGTCCGTTAATGTGCGTGTCGACAGAAATTATCGTGTCTCGCATGACCTCAAGGGAGAAAACAATGTCCCGCACCATCGCTCTGCTCGCTTGCGCCTCCGTGGCCGCTCTCGCACTCTCCGCGTGTGGCTCCGACTCCCTGGGGACTTCGACCGCCCCGGCGGGCGGTAGCTCCGCGGCACCCGCACCGGCAGTCCAAGCCAACCCCGACCTGACCGCGAAGCTGCCCGAGAAGATCCGCAACGAAAAGAAGATCGTGGTCGGCACGGACGCGACCTATGCACCCAACGAGTTCCTCGACGCCGACGGCAAGACGGTGATCGGCGTGCAGGTCGAGTTGTTCGATGCCGTGGGCGCCAAGTTGGGCACGGACGTGGAGTGGCAGGCCTCCGCCTTCGACACCATCATCACCGGCGTGTTGGGCAAGAAGTACGACGCCGGCATGTCGTCATTCACGATCAACGAGCGCCGCCTCGAACAGGTCAACATGGTGAGCTATTTCGACGCAGGCACCCAGTGGGCCACGGCACCAGGCAACCCCAAGGGCGTCGACCCGAACAACCCCTGCGGGAAGTCCGTGGCGGTCCAGACCGGCACGATCCAGGATGAAGACGATCTGCCGGTGCGTCAGGCGGCCTGTGGCGACAACAAGATCAACATCCTGCAGTTCGACGGCCAGGACCAGGCCACTGCAGCCGTGGTATCCGGGCGAGCGGACGCGATGCTGGCCGACTCGCCGATCATCGCGTACGCCGTCAAGCAGTCCGACGGCAAGCTAGCCGCACTGGGCGACATCTATGACGCCGCTCCCTATGGCATCGTGGTGCCCAAGGAGCAGACCGAGTTCGCCGATGCGATCTCCGAGGCGCTCAAGGAGCTCGAGGCGGACGGCACCTATACGGCCATCCTCACCAAGTGGGGCGTCGAGCAGGGCGGCATCAAGACCTTCCCCGTCAACCCGACCGTGGGCTGACCCGGTCCCGCCCAAGGGATCCAAGAGCCATGA
>JAUNUL010000054.1 GCA_030538175.1 Propionibacteriaceae bacterium
CCTCGGCAACGGCCGGATCGAACGCGGACCAGGTGATCCGCCACCGGGAACCGGTCAGCCGGTCGGTCAGTCCTGCCCCACCGCCCTGCACGACGGTGAGGACATCGATCCCGGGCGGGAGTGCGGCATCCAGGGCGGTCAGGACCTTCGCGGGATCGCAGATGGCGGCCAGCCCGATCTCCAGATATTCGGACTCTGTTGCGGCCCCGGTGGGTGCCGCGTTCGCGAACGAGATGCGTGGGTGTGGGTTGAAACCCGATGAATAGGCCATGGGGATCTCTGCTCGCCGCAGCGCCCGTTCGAAGGCGCGCGCGAAGTCACGATGGGAGGTGAACCGGGCGCGGCCACGCTTGGCGTACCTGATCCGCAGCCGCTGCACCGGGGGTGCCTGCTGTTCAGGCTGCCTGCGCTTGCTCATGGGGCGACAGTTTAACGTCCCGCGTTGACCTCAGCCCCACCCGCGGCCGAATGATCGCCGCGTGGGCATCCCTGCGTTGCCGCCGACTATCCCACTAGGGTTTCCGCATGCCTCGTCAGTTCCAGTTCCACACGACCAACGGTGTCGAGACAGCCGAGATCGCGGTCCGCGGTCGTCAGGTCCTTGCCCGCCCGATGCTCAACTTCGGTCCCGGCTATACCGCCAAGGAGCGGCGCGCCCTCGGCCTCACCGGCCTCCTGCCGCCCGCTGTGAACACGATGGCCGAGCAGCTCAAGCGCGTATATACGCAGTTCAAAGCCCGGCCGGACAATCTGTCGAAGTATGTGTACTTGAACTCGCTGCAGGACCTCAACGAGATCCTCTTCTATCGTCTGGTGACCGAGCATCTGGATGAGATGCTGCCGATCATCTATACCCCCACCGTCGGTGAAGCGATCCAGAAGTTCTCCAGCACCTTCGATCGTGCCCGCGGAATCTATCTGTCGATCGACGAGCCGGAGGCCATCGATTTCGCGCTCGCGTCCTATGGTTCGCATGCCGGTGACGTCGACGTGATCGTGGCGACCGACTCCGAGGGCATCCTCGGCATCGGCGACCAGGGCGTCGGTGGCATCCGGATCTCGATCGGAAAGCTGGCCGTCTACACGACCGCCGCCGGCATCCACCCGTTGCGGGGTCTGCCAATCGTGCTCGATGTCGGTACTGACAACCTCGAGCTGCTGAACGACCCGAACTATCTGGGTGTGCGCAAGGCACGGGTCCGGGGTCCGCAATATGACCAGTTCATCGATACCTTCGTGAAGTCGGTGCACAAGCATTTCCCCAACGCGCTCCTGCACTTCGAGGACTTCGGGGCGAACAACGCCCACCGGGTGCTCGAGACCTATCGCGATGACTACTGCACGTTCAACGACGACATCCAGGGCACCGCGGCCGTGGTGGTCGCGGCCGCTCTGTCTGCGGTCAAGGCGAAGGGCGAGCGGCTCAGCGATCAGCGCATCGTCGTGCACGGTGCCGGCACCGCCGGTGTCGGCATCATCGACCTGCTGCGCGATGTGATGATCCGCGAGGGCGCCGACCCCGACGAGGCCACCACCAAGTTCTGGGGCCTGGGCAGCCGGGGCCTGCTGCGAACGGGAACGAAGATGCGTCCGTTCCAGGAACGGTACGCCCGGGATTCCGCAGAATTGGAGGGTTGGCAGCTCAAGACCGAGGGGCGCTATGACCTCGTCGATGTGGTGAAGAACGTCAGCCCGACGATCCTGATCGGCACATCGGCCCAGCCGGGTGCGTTCACCGAAGAGATCGTCACGCACATGGCGGACACCTGTGAGCGGCCGATCATCATGCCGCTGTCCAACCCCACCTCGAAGTCCGAGGCGATCGCCGCCGACGTCATCAAGTGGACCCAGGGCCGGGCCCTGATGGCAACCGGGTCGCCGTTCGATCCCGTGCACTATGCCGGCACCGACTTCCACATCGCACAGGCCAACAACGCCCTGGTGTTCCCGGGTATCGGTCTCGGCACCGTCGCGATCCGCGCCACCAAGGTGACCGACAACATGATCGCGGCTGCCGCGATCGCCGTCGCCGAGATGAGCAACGCCGCGAAGAAGGGCTCTGCGGTCCTGCCGGGCCTCGCCCAGTTGCGCGCGGTGTCCGCCGCTGTCGCCCTCAAGGTCGCCGAGGCGGCCGAGGAGGACGGCGTCGCGCGAGGTACGCTCACCAACCCGATCCAGGAGATCCACGAGTTGATGTGGCAGCCGCGCTATCCGAAGGTGCGCGCAGTCCTGGAGGTCAGCGAGCGGTCCGCCCGCCCGACCGACGGCCAGGTCTCAGAGCCCAACGGCGATCCGATCACCGATCACTTCGCCAACGCCGGCCCGGACGAGATCGCTGCGCAGAGCTAGTGAGGGCTGGCTGAGCAGCGTTCGCGGTTGATTGGGGCCAACAACGACAACGTCCCCGGTGCTCCACGCACCGGGGACGAGTCAATTTCGGGGACCCTGGACGGGCTTCGCCCAGTGGATCAGTGGGGCGGATCAGGCCGCCATGGCGGTGGCCGCCTTGACCGCGAAGTCCTTCGCAGTGCTGGCATCGCCTTCCAGCACACCGACGATGACGATGTGCAGCGACTTCCCCTTGGCATAGATGACACCGGCCATGGGCGCCCCACCTGAGGAGCCCTCACCCACGCGGGCGTCCTTGGCGCCGGGGATGTCGATCGGTGTGGTGCTCTTGATGCCGGCCGGACCGAAGGCAGCGTTGGCGTTGGACTCGACGCTGCCGCGCAGCGGGCTGATCTGGCTGGTGACGATCGGGGCACCCAGCGCTGCGTGATAGGAGCACACGTGGTTCCCGACGATCTCGCTCGGCTTTGCCTCGGTCACTTGGGCACCGATGACCTCGCTGACCTCAGCAGCAGTCAGCGCCTCGCACGGCTTGTCGCTCGAAGCGGCGCTGCCGGACTCCGTGGTGGGCGCACTGGCGGCCGTGGTCGTCGTGGCCGGTGCGGGTGCGGTGCTGGGTTCGCTGCTCGACTGGGTGGTTCCTCCACCACACGCGGTCAGGGTGACCAGCGCGCCGGCGGCGAGGGTGGCGAACAGAGTATGGCGAAGGGTCATGTGAAAGCTCCATCAACGGGGGTTTTGAACCCTCGCAGCCTAGGACAGCCCTGAGGCCACTCGGGCCAACTTGAGCTCACCAGTCAGCCCGGACTCCATCCTGTCCGGTCCCTCCAGACAGGCAGCACGCTGGGGCCGGTCAGTCAGCCAGCACGCTCGGACGGACGGTCGGCAGCGGCAGCAGCACCTGGCCGGTGGGCCCGATCTGGATTTCGGTGTCGAGCTGCGGGCAGACCCCACAGTCGAAGCACGGCGTCCAACGGCAGTCGTCCACTTCGATCTCGTCGAGCGCGTCCTGCCAGTCCTCCCAGAGCCAGTCCCGGTCAAGGCCGGCGTCCAGGTGGTCCCACGGCAGGACCTCGTCATAGTCGCGTTCGCGGGTGGTGAACCAGTCGAGATCGACCCCGAATGCCGCCAGTTCCCGGGCAGCCATCTCGGTCCAGCGGTCGAACGAAAAGTGTTCCGACCAGCCGTCGAACCGGCCACCGTCACGCCACACGGCCTCGATCACTCGGCCCACGCGCCGGTCTCCGCGCGACAGCAATCCCTCGATGATGCCGGGCTTGCCGTCGTGATAGCGGAAGCCGATGGCCCGGCCGTACTGCCGATCCGCACGGATCAGGTCCCGCAGCTTCTGCAGCCGGGCGTCGGTGGTCTCGACGTCGAGCTGGGCTGCCCACTGGAACGGCGTGTGCGGCTTGGGCACGAACCCGCCGATCGACACCGTGCACCGGATGTCCTTCGTGCCGGCTTCCTTGCGTCCGGTCTCGATGACCCGACGAGCCAGGTCGGCGATCGCGAGCACGTCCTCGTCGGTCTCGGTCGGCAGTCCGCACATGAAATAGAGCTTCACCTGGCGCCAGCCATTCGCGTACGCCGTCGCCACCGTGCGGATCAGGTCTTCTTCGTCGACCGTCTTGTTGATGACCTTGCGCATCCGCTCCGACCCGCCCTCGGGGGCGAAGGTCAGCCCGGACCGGCGCCCGTTGCGGGACAGTTCGTTGGCGAGGGTGATGTTGAACGCATCGACCCGGGTCGAGGGCAGGGACAGCGAGACGTTGGAACCCTCATAGCGGTCCGCGAGCTGGGTGGCGACCTCGGCGATCTCGGTGTGGTCGGCACTCGACAGTGACAGCAGTCCGACCTCCTCCAAGCCCGTCGACTTGAGCCCGCCCTCGACCATGGCGCCGATCGTTTCGATGCTGCGCTCGCGCACGGGGCGGGTGATCATGCCGGCCTGACAGAAGCGGCAGCCCCGCGTACACCCGCGGAAGATCTCGACCGAATAGCGCTCGTGCACGGTCTCGGCCAACGGGACGAGCGGCTTCTTCGGATAGGGCCACTCGTTGAGGTCCATCAGGGTGTGCTTCGCGACCCGGAACGGCACCCGCTCCCGGTTCGGCGCGACGCGCATGATCCGCCCGTCGGGCAGATATTCGATGTCATAGAATTTGGGGACATAGACCCCGCCGGTCTCCGCGAGCCGCAGCAGCAGTTCATCGCGGCCACCGGGGCGACCCTCGGCCTTCCATTCGTCGATGACCTCGGAGATCTTCAGCGAGATTTCCTCGCCGTCACCGAGCACGGCGCAGTCGATGAAATCGGCGATCGGCTCAGGGTTGAACGCCGCGTGCCCACCGGCGATGACGAGGGGGTCGAACTCGCGCCGGTCCACCGCCAGCAGCGGCATGCCGGACAGATCGAGGACGGTCAGCAGGTTCGAATAACCCAGCTCTGTGGAGAAGGAGACCCCGAGCACGTCGAACGCACCGACCGGGCGATGCGAATCGAGGGTGAACTGCGGCAGATCGTGGGCCCGCAGCTGGGCCTCCATGTCGGGCCACACCGAATAGGTGCGCTCGGCAAGAATCCACTCCCGCTCGTTGAGCACTTCATAGAGGATCGCGACGCCCTGGTTGGGCTGGCCAATCTCATAGGCATCGGGATACATCAGGCACCACCGCACGCGGGTGGCGTCCCAGTCCTTCACGACGCTGTTGTGCTCACCGCCCACGTATTGGATCGGCTTGCTGACGCTCGACAGCAGCGCCTCGACCCGGTCAAAGATGGGCTCGGGCGAGGGCGCGCTCGGGTTCACGGTCTCAGTCATGTCGCGTCAAGCGTACGCAGAGACTGCGGCCCGGCCAACCACTGGACCGGGCCTGGAGTGCGTCGGTCAGGCCTCGGGGAACCAAATGGCGATCTCGCGGGCAGCGGACTCGGGCGAGTCGGAGCCATGCACCAGGTTCGCCTGGTTGGAGATCGAGTAGTCACCGCGGATCGTGCCGGGCTCCGCCTTGCGGCCATCGGTGGCACCGTTCAGCGCTCGGACGATCGTCACCGCCGAGTCACCCTCGAGGACGAATGCGAGCAGCGGGCCGCTCTGCATGAAGTCGCGCAGCTCGTGATACCACGCCTTCTCCACATGCTCCGCATAGTGCTCATCGAGCACCGTAGCCTCGGCGTTGCGCTGCTCCAGGGCGACGATGCGCAATCCCTTGCGCTCATAACGGGACAGAATCTCGCCGGCGAGCCCACGCCGCACGGCGTCGGGCTTGATCAGGACCAGGGTGCGCTCAGTCATGTCCCGCACCATAGCGGGATCAGGTCATGCCCCGCTGGGCTTCCAACCGCTTGCCCAGCACGAAGCAGACCACCCAGAGCATGGCGAACATGACGCCCATGATGAGCATGCCAATCGTCAGGAAGGACAGCGCGAGGGCGGCCACCTGCGTGAGCCAGCCGAGCGGGTACCCCCGACGCGGCTTGCGCATGCTGCCGGCGGCCACCATCGCCAACGCGGCTGCGGCACCACCTGCACCTGCGGCCAGACCGGCCGGCACCTCGGAGACCATGATCATGACCGGGACGGACAGGCCGATCGTGATCGCCTCGAAGATGAGCACGGCCATCAGCACCTTGCCCATCGGATTGCCGGGCTTCAGCATCAGTCCTCGTCCCCCCTGCCGTGTCGCAGATCGTCTGCACCGCCAGCGCGCAGGTCGTCCAGCGCGCGGCCGTCGGTCAGTTCGTCCAGCGTGCCACCGTGGTCGTCGGCGTCCCAGTCGATCTCATCGACGTCGCGGACCAGGTCATCGGTGGCCAACAGCGCCCGGGCCTCCCCTGCGGCGATGACCGAGCCGGTGACGATGATGCCGGGCCGGCCGGCGTCCGTGTCAACGATCGTGGTGGCGAGGTCGAGCGCGTCGGCGATGGTGTCGGCCCGGCGTACTCTCCCCGGCCCGAACACCTCCTGCGCCAGATCGACGAGCTCGTCGACGCCCAACCCGCGGTCGGTGGAGGCGACGCGGGTGCAGACGATCTCGTGCATCACCGGCTCCCAGATCCGCAGGACTGCTTCGGCGTCCTTGTCAGCCATGACCGCAAAGACACCCACCAGCGGTTCGAAGGAGTACGCCTCCACCATCGCTTCCGCCGACGCCGCGGCCGCGGCCGCGTTGTGGGCCCCATCGAGCACGATAGGCGGGGACTGCCGGATGGCCTCGAGACGACCGGGGGCGCGTACTTCAGCGAAACCCTCGCGAACCAGGTCCTCCGGCAGTGCCTTCAACCCCAGGAACGCCTCGACCGCTGCCAACGCGACGGCTGCGTTGCGGGCCATGTGCACGCCGTGCAGCGGCAGGTGGATGTCGTCGACGGGACCGGCGGCGCCATTGAGGCGAATCAGCTGACCGCCGACGGCCTGTTTGCGGTCCAGCAGCCCGAAATCGAGGCCCTCGCGGTGGACCAGGGCGCCGACGTCCGCACAGTGCTCGAGCAGCACCTTCGCGGCCTCAACCGGCTGGCCAGCCAGGATCGCGTGCGCACCGGGCTTGATGATCCCGGCCTTCTCACCTGCGATCTCTGTCAGCGTACCGCCCAGGATGTGCGTGTGATCCAGGTCGATCGGCATCACAACGGCGACTTGGGCATCCGCGATGTTGGTCGCATCCCACGTGCCGCCGAGGCCCACCTCGATGATCATCACGTCCACCGGGGCGTCGGCGAAGGCGGCATAGGCCATCGCGGTCAGCACCTCGAAGAACGTCATCGGCGCGCCCTGGAGCTGCTGCTCGTCAACGATCTCCACATAGGGCTTGATGTCCGCCCACACCTCGGCAAACCGCTCGCGACTGATCGGCTGACCGTCGATGGCGATGCGTTCGGTGACGTCCACAAGGTGTGGCGACGAATAGCGCCCGGTGCGCAGACCGGCGGCACGCAGCAGCGCCTCGATCATGATCGCGGTGGAGCCTTTGCCGTTGGTGCCGGTGATCTGGATGACCGGGCAGGCGCGCTGGGGGTCACCGAGGAGTTCAGTGACCGCGCGAATTCGGTCGAGACTGGGAGCGATGCGGTGCTCGGGCCAGCGTGCGGTCAACTCGGCCAGGAGCGTTTCATGTTGGGTTGCCATGTCACCCGGCATCCTATGCTGTTGGGCATGACCCCCACCGCCACGGCGAATCCCAGCAGCCGATCGATCCTCGGCAGATATTCCGCGGGCGAGTGGTTCGGGCTCGTGGCCCGCGTGGTGGTCGCCGTGGTGTGGCTCGTCGCGAGCCTGCTGAAGCTCCCCTATCTGGAGGAGTCCGTGCTCGCGGTGCGCGGCTATCAGATCTTGCCCTATGACCTGGCGGTCGTGGTCGGCTACCTGTTGCCGATCGCGGAGCTGATCCTCGGCCTGCTGCTGATCGTGGGCCTGTTCACCCGGCCAGCGGCCGTGTTGAGCGCGCTGATCATGATCGCGTTCATCATCGGCATCGCCCAGGCATGGGCGCGTGGCCTGGCCATCGACTGTGGCTGCTTCGGCGGCGGCGGGGAGATCGCCCTCGAGGAAGCCCAAGCGAAGTATCCCTGGGACATCGCGCGCGATGTCGGCCTGCTCCTGCTCTCGGCGTGGCTGGTGTGGCGCCCCCGGACACCGTTCAGCCTGGACGAGAAGCTCTTCGGCCCCGCTGACTTCACGGACTTCCCTGACACGGATTTCCCCGACACCGACACCTTCGACTCCGACGTCGACATCGATGTCGAGCCCAACCCTGACACCGCGAAAGAGGACGTCACCCGATGAGCAAGTCCACCCCTGCCAAGTCCGACAGCCGCCGCGCCCAGCTGCGCGCTGCCCAGCTGCAACAGGCCAAGCGCGACAAGAACCGGCGCATCGCCATGTTCTCGGTCATCGGCGTCGTGGTGATCGCCCTGGTGGCCGCCAGCGTCCTGCTGTTCCTCCGCTTCAGCGGTGCAGAGGCCACGACGGTCCCGCCGAACGCGACCGCGGCCCGCGACGGCATCGTGACTCATCCCGGCAAGGCGAAGGCTGGTGCGCCCAAGGTTGAGATCTTCCTCGACTACCAGTGCCCCGCGTGCGCTCGCTTTGAGGCGAGCTTCGGCCCGACCCTGGATCAGATGGCGACCGCCGGCGACATCGACCTGTCGTATCGGACGATGACGTTCCTCGACACCAACCTCCGCAATGACTCCTCCACCCGGGCCGCGAACGCCGCCGCCTGTGCGGATGTGACCGGTCACTACGCCGACTATCACAACGCGATCTTCGCCCATCAGCCCTCGAATGAAGGCTCCGGCTATACCGAGGACAACCTCACCAAGGACTTCACCGCCCAGGCCGGCATCACCGGTGCGGCACTCGATGAGTTCAACACTTGCTATGCCGAGAAGCGGTTCAGCGGATTCGTGAAGAACGTCGACAACGAGGCAGGCAAGTCGGGCGTGACCGGCACTCCGAGCCTGCACGTCAACGGCAAGCCGATGGAGCTCGGGAACCTGACCGACGCCGCCTCCCTGCGTACGCAGATCGACGCGCTGAAATAGTCCATCGACGACTCGGGAGGGGCGAACCGCCCGCCGAGCGATAACCGACAGAAGCTGTCAGTCACGCCGTCTAGGATTCACCGCATGACTGATGCATCCCAGACTGCCGCCCGCGTCCCCGACAAGCCCACCCTTGAGGGTTTGGAGGAGAAGTGGGCGGCAGCTTGGGCGGAGAACAAGACCTATGCGTTCGTCCGGCCCGAGGTTGATCTGACCGATCCGGCGAGCCGGGCCGCGGCGCGGGCGCAGGTGTTCTCCATCGACACTCCCCCGCCGACCGTGTCCGGATCACTGCACGTGGGGCATGTCTTTTCCTATACGCACACCGACGTGATCGCGCGCTATCAGCGGATGACCGGCAAGCGGGTGTTCTATCCGATGGGGTGGGACGACAACGGCCTGCCGACCGAGCGCCGGGTGCAGAACTACTACGGCGTGCGCTGCGATCCGCACGTCCCCTATGACCCCGATTTCGCCCCGCCGGCCAAGCCGGACCCGAAGCGGCAGGTGCCGATCAGCCGGCGCAACTTCATTGATCTGTGCCATGAGTTGACCGCGATCGACGAGCAGGCGTTCGAGGATCTGTGGCGCCGCGTCGGCCTGTCGGTGGACTGGGAGCAGCTCTATGCGACCATCTCCGACGAGACGTTGCGCACCTCGCAGCTGGCGTTCCTTCGCAACTATCACCGCGGGGAGGCCTATCTGTCGGAGGCCCCGACGATGTGGGATGTCACGTTCCAGACCGCCGTTGCCCAGGCCGAGCTCGAGGCCCGGGACTATCCGGGCGCCTATCACCGGATCAGCTTCCATCTGACCGAGGACGTCACGCTGCCCGAGGACTCTCCCGTCGAGGGCCGCAAGGTGTTCATCGAGACGACCCGTCCCGAACTGCTCGCGGCCTGCTGTGCACTGATCGCCCACCCCGACGATGAGCGTTATCAGCCGCTGTTCGGTCGCACGGTGACATCACCGGTGTTCGGCGTCGAGCTGCCGGTCCTGGCCCATCCCGCGGCTGAGATGGACAAGGGTGCTGGCATCGCGATGTGCTGCACCTTCGGCGACCAGACCGACATCCAGTGGTGGCGGGAGCTGCAGCTGCCGACCCGCACGGTCGTCGGGCGCGATGGCCGGCTGCACCGCGAGACCCCGGAGTGGCTGCCGGATTCCGCGCCCTATGCCGAACTGGCCGGCAAGACCACGTTCTCGGCCCGAGAGGCGATGGTCCAGCTGCTCCGCGATTCCGGCGACCTGGATGGCGAGCCGAAGGCCACCCAACGCAAGGCCAACTTCTTCGAAAAGGGCGACAAGCCGCTGGAGATCGTGTCCACCCGTCAGTGGTATGTGCGCAACGGCGGCCGCGACGAGGATCTCAAGCAGGACCTGCTGAAGCGCGGTGGCGAGCTCGAGTGGGTGCCGGAGCACATGCGGCACCGCTATGACAACTGGGTCGGCGGCCTCAACGGCGACTGGTTGATCTCGCGGCAGCGGTTCTTCGGCGTGCCGTTCCCGGTGTGGTATCCGCTGGACGCCGACGGCGACCCCGACTATGACGCGCCGATCTTGCCCCCCGAGGAGGCGTTGCCGGTCGATCCGTCCTCCGATGTCCCGCAGGGGTACGCGGAGTCCCAGCGTGATCAGCCGGGCGGTTTCACCGGCGATCCCGATGTGATGGACACCTGGGCGACCTCATCGCTGACCCCGCAGATCGTCTGCGGTTGGGAACGCGACCCTGAGCTGTTCGCGATGACGTTCCCGATGGACATCGCGCCGCAGGCCCACGACATCATCCGGACCTGGCTGTTCTCCCGAGTCGTGCGGTCCCATTTCGAGTTCGACAGCCTGCCCTGGCGTCGGGCGACGGTCTCGGGCTTCGTGGTCGACCCCGACCGCAAGAAGATGTCGAAGTCCAAGGGCAACGTCGTCGTCCCCACGGACATCCTCGATCGGTTCGGCGCCGACGCCGTGCGCTGGCGGGCCGCGATGGCACGCCCCGGCACGGACTCGCCCTTCGACGAGACCCAGATGAAGGTGGGCCGCCGGCTCGCAACCAAGGTCCTGAACGCATCGAAGTTCGTGCTCGGCATGTCCGGTGATTCCCTGGGTGGCGAGGTCACCGAACCTGCCGACAGAGCGATGCTGGCCGGGCTGCGTGAGGTCGTGATCGCAGCGACACGTGCCTTCGAGGCCTATGACTATTCCGCGGCGCTGGAGGCGACCGAAACCTTCTTCTGGTCGTTCTGTGACGACTATCTGGAGTTGGTGAAGGAGCGCGCCTATGGCGCCGGTGGCGACGAGGCCGCCAGCTCGGCCCGGGCCGCGTTGGCAGGCGCGCTGGAGATCCAACTCCGACTGTTCGCGCCGTTCCTGCCGTTCGTGACCGAAGAGGTCTGGTCGTGGTGGCGGGAGGGCTCTGTGCACCACCAGCCCTGGCCACAGGCCGACGAGATCATTGACGCGGGCGAGGTCGCTCTGCTCGGCGATCTGGCCGATGCCCTTATCGCTATCCGCGGGGCGAAGTCGAACGCCAAGGTCTCGATGAAGACCGAGGCGAGCCGGGCGGTCTTCCGTGGGGACGAGCTGTCCCTGCAGCGACTGCAGTCGATCGAAGCCGACCTGCGCGCGGTTGGTCGGTTGGTCGGTGACGTTGAGTGGACGGTCTCGGACGGTCCGCTGTCGGTCGACGTGGAGTTGGTGGCGCCCAGCACCTGATCCAACACACTCAGCGGGACCCAGCCGCGCGTGGGATGCTGGAGCCATGCGTGCCACAGTGTTGTTTGGACCCCATGACATCCAACTCGTCGACGTGCCGGCGCCGGAGCTCTTGGAGCCGGGTGATGCCATCGTGCGATTGGCAGCCACCTGCGTCTGCGGGTCGGATCTGTGGAACTACCGCGGGATCCGGTCGATCAGCGAGCCGCAGCGCCCTGGTCACGAGTTGGTCGGGGTGGTCACGGAGATCGGTGCGGATGTCACCGCGGTCAAGGTCGGCGACTTCGTTGTCGGACCGTTCAACAGCAACTGTGGCGAGTGCGCCCACTGCCGGGCCGGATTCCAGTCCTGCTGTGCGAACGTGCAGATGTTCAAGCCAGGTACGCAGGCCGAGGCGGTGCGCATCCCCCTCGCCAACGGGACGTTGGTGCCGCTGGCCGAGCATCCCGACCCGGCTCTCTATCCGTCCCTGCTTGCCTGCTCCGATGTGATGAGCACCGGCTGGCATGCTGCGACGATGGCGAACGTGCACCCGGGCACCACGGTCGCGATCGTCGGCGATGGTGCCGTGGGCCTCTGCGGTGTCATCGCTGCGAAAGAGTTGGGCGCAGAGAAGATCATCATCAGCAGCCGTCA
>JAUNUL010000535.1 GCA_030538175.1 Propionibacteriaceae bacterium
CCAGAACGCGGGGATCGCCAGACCGATCTGGGACAACCCGGATGCCGCGAAGCCCTCCACGTGACGGCGACGCAGTGCCGCGATCATGCCGAGCGGCACGGCCAGCACGAGCGCAACGACCATGCCCCAGAAGACGAGCCAGAACGTCACCGGGAACTTCATCGCGATCTGCTCGGCGACCGGGCGCCTGGTCAACAGCGACGTCCCGTAGTCACCGGTGAGCATCCCGCCGACCCACTCCACATAGCGCACCAGTGCCGGCCGATCGATGCCCAACTGCTGGCGCAGGGCCTCCACCGCCTCCGGGGTGGCCCCCTGCCCGAGCATGACCGTTGCGGCATCCCCGGGCAGGAGTTCGGACATCAAGAAGATCAGCACGGACGCCAACGCCAGGCTGACCAGGAACACGATCAGCCGGGTGACGGTCCAGCGCAGCAGACGCACGACGGGTCGGTGGCTCAGACAGCCGTCAGTGCGCGGCCATCGTGGTGACGTCGAAGCTCAACGTCGTGGCATTCTCCGGGACGCCGGTGATCGCCTTGGTGGTGATCACCAGGTTCGGCAGCAGGAACAGCCAGTCGGCGGCAGCGTCGGAGCTCATCAGGCGGGCGGCCTGCTTGAGCTTGTCTGCCTGGGCCTCGGCGGGACCGGAGTCAGCGTCGGCGACCAACTGCTGGAATTCGGCGCTGTTGTAGTGGAAGTAGTAGTCGGGGTTCGCGAACCGGACGATGTCCCGGGCCTCCACGTGGGCAACGATCGACATGTCATAGTCGCCGTTGGTCAGCACGGTCTCGACCCAGCGGGCCGGGAACTCGAGCTGATCGATCTCGGCCTCGATCCCGACATCACGCAGCTGGGAGGCGATGAACTGGCCGGCCGACCCTGCGTACGGGAGCGTGGGCAGTCGCAGCCGCAGGCGCAGGTTCTGTACGCCGGCCTCGGCGAGCAGGGCCTTCGCCCGCTCGGGGTCATAGGGGAAGTCACCAGTGCGGTCCTCGAACCACGGATCGGTCGGCGGCACCATCGCGCCGATCAGCTCACCCTTGCCCGCCCACACGGTGTCGCGGAGGGCCTTCTTGTCGATGGCATGCCGGATGGCCTGGCGAACGCGCGGATCCTTGAGGCCTTCGGAGTTGTTGTTCATCGACAACACGACTTCACCGTTGGTGGTGCCCTCGATCACGGTGAACCGGTTGGTGTCGTTGAACTGGGGCAGGGCGGCGGGCGCCTGCAGGTTGGAGATGACGTCCAGATCACCGGCCAGCATGGCGGCGTTCATGGCATTGGGGTCGGTGAAATAGCGGAAGGTAACCTGTTCGAACCGCGCCGCGGTCGCCCAATAGTTCGGGTTCTTGACCAGGTTCACCGACGAGTTGGGGATCCAGTTTTCGAGCTGGAACGGCCCGGAGCCAGTGGTCTTGTTGGCCAGGTCGTCGGTCGACTCGGAGTCGAACACGATGCCGCCGGTCGACGACATGTCCCACAGCCACATGTTGCTCGGGCGGTTCAGCACGACCTGGAGGGTCTTGGCGTCCACGGCCTTCGCCGACTCGACGACCGACATCTGACGCTTGAGCGTCGCCGTGGTCGTGCCGTTCTTGATCCGGTCGACGCTCCAGAC
>JAUNUL010000536.1 GCA_030538175.1 Propionibacteriaceae bacterium
GTCGGCCTCTTCCACCGCGCCATCGCCCAGTCCCCGCCGATCGCCATGATGCACTCCCGCGCCCAGGCCAACCTCTGGGCCCGCGAACTCGTCTACCACATGGCCCTGCCCCGCCAGGCCACGCTCGCGGACCTGCGGGTCGAGGATGCCGCCGACCTCGTCCGCGCCGGGCAGTCCATGATGTGGCGCGGCGGCGAACTCATGCACCTCAACTCCTGCTACGCGCCCACCATCGACGGCAGCGTCGTCCCCGACCACCCGCTCACCCTCTTCGAGGCCGGCGAACAGACGCAGGTCCCGCTGCTCATCGGCACGAACTCCGACGAGGCCGGCTTCTCCAAGTACTTCTACCTGCGCACCTCCGCCCGGTCCCGGGCCGCCCTGCGCCTGCTCACCGCCTTCGACCCCGATCACGCCCCGCGCGTCCTCGAGGCCTACGACGGCGCCACCGAACGCTCCCAGTTCGCCGAACTGCTTGCCGACGCCCTCTTCTGGTCCTCCTCCGTCCGCCTCGCCACCGCCCACGCCCGCACCGCCCCCACCTGGATGTACCGCTTCGACTACGCGCCCGCCGCCCTGCGCTGGCTCGGCCTCGGCGCCATGCACTCCCTCGAACTGTCCGCCATCTTCGGCGACCCCGGCGCCTCCCGCGCCAACGGCCTCACCCGCCTCGGCGGCATGGAGGGCATCGACGAACTCACCGAGACCATGCAGTACCACTGGGGCGAATTCATCCGCCACGGCCGGCCGGGCCCCGAATGGCCCGCCTACGGCCCCGCCACCGACGACACCCCGGGACGCGCCACTGCCGTCTTCGACGAGACCCCGCGCGTGGTCTACGACCCCAAGGCCGCCAAACGCCGCGCCTGGGAGGACTACCGCATGACCGACTGGGGCAACGGACGCCCCGAGCTCCTCGAGGAACTGGGCCTGATGGTGAGCACGGAGCTGGGGCGCTGATCCTGCCACTGAACCCTGCGCGGATTCTCTGGGCAGGAGTCGGCGGGCACGGCTAGGCTGGGGCCGGATCGCCGATCGCGGTTATCGCCTCTTCTTGTGGAAGGACACACATTCACTCATGAGCTTCTTCGAGGACATCGCCGCAGCCCTGGATTCGGACGGGATCGAGTCCCGCGTCCACGACAACACCATGTTCGTGCCCATCACCTCTGACCTGGAGATCCAGTTCGTCGAGATCGACCCGCACCTGCCCGCCGCCAACGTCTACATCGCCGCCGCCGACGTCGACGAGGACGACGAGGACTTCGAGGCCGTCCTGGTCTCCGTGGTCTTCTCGGTGGAGGACGCGGTGACCACCGTCGCCGACCACGTGGCCACCGACCAGGTGGTCACCGTCCTGCGGGACCTCCTGGAGAGCACCGACGAGCGCATTGCCGACCTGGAGTTCTTCCATGACGCTGACCACCCGACCCTGGTCCGCGCCGAGGTCGGCGACAACTCCGAGCTGCAGGTGCTCGTCGAGGTCGTCGACGGTGTCCCCACCGCGCTGGTCAGCTTCGTCGCCGTGGGCGAGACCTTCGAGGACCTCATCGACCAGGCCATTGGCGAGCTCTGGGAATCCGACGCCGAGACGCAGCTGACCGACGAGGACCGCCA
>JAUNUL010000055.1 GCA_030538175.1 Propionibacteriaceae bacterium
GAAAAGGACCCCAGCCGGGGCTGGGGTCCATTCTGTTTGCTGAGGCTCAGGGGCAGCAGCGCTGGGTGCCGGAGTAGGTGCCGAAACCATACGTCGGGCCCCACTGGATGTTGCCGACTGGCGACCCTTCCCAAGCGACGCCCTGCAGACCGGCCTGGATCTGGCCGGTGATCTGGGTGCCGGGAACCACGCTGTACTGCAGAGGCAGGTGCTCCTGGGTCGGCCGGTAGTCGAAGGTCTCGGTGTTGCAGGTGCCGTCGCACTGCAGCGCCCAGGTGACCAGGATCCGATCCAGGCAGATGTCACCGGTCTGGGTGCCGATGCAGCTGACGGTGGCGGAGGTGGAGCAGGTGCCGCTGCCCGCGCCGTAGTTGAACGTGAGGGTCTGTGCAACCACGCCAACCACGTTCGTGCCAAGGGTCTGCCCGTTGGCCACGTTCTTGTTCTCGATGTCGATCTTGGTCGACGCCGTCTGGGGGCAGGAGATGGCCTGTGGCGGGTTGGGCGTCTGCACCTGGGTGGTGAACTGCCAGACCGGCGACTCGACGCCACTGCAGACATTGGGGGAGATGTTCGCGATGCCGAGGGGCGAGCACGGCCCGCTCGTGCCGGTGACGGTGCCCTGCGAGGGGCCGATCGTCGACGCACCGGTGAGGGCTCCGCCATGGACGGGGACGGGGCTTGCGGCGTGCGCGGGGGCAGCCGAGGCGATTGCCACCGCAGGAACAGACCATGCGGCGCCGGCAGCCAAGGTGCGACGTGAAATGGGGCGGGTAGTCATGGACGTCCTTACGGTGTCTCAGGGAGGGGTGCTAGGCACTTAAGTTTAAGGAAACTTAAGATACGCGGTGAAGCGTAGTGGCCCGATCTCTCAGGGCCACTACGCGTTCCGCAGAGTGGACAGCCTCGCTGCCCGGGCGGAATCAGACGCCGAACAGGTTCCAGAGGAAGCTGCCCGAGCCGATGATGCCGTTGCCCAGGGTGGAGGTGCTGTTGATGAGGGCGTTGAAGAAGATGCCGAGCGAGGTGAACATAAGAGCTCCTTTGAGAAGAAGGACTATTGGGCCGTCCCACACCTCGAATCGGAAAACCAGACCGGTTGTTCGTGATTGCTGTGTAGGTACAAGTTAAGAATCACCTAGGAATGAGAGTCCGTCAAGCTGAGATTTCAGGGTGTCCAGATAGTGGTCTCTCAGGAACATCCCGGATATATCCCCCTAGTGCCCCATGAAGAAAGGGCAGTCGGGATGCAAAGCTGAGTCCGCCTTCACGTACCAGCGTTCAGGATTGCAACGCTGTTATTCAGGCTGAGCGCGCGTGAGGGTGGCAGTTGACACGCGCTGAATTCATGAGGCGGATAGGCGAAACGCGCCTTTGGCCAAGCGGCTATCGCCCGTCGGAGAGGGACTTTCGGATAGTTCCGAATGCGCCCAATGGCTTTGCGCTGAGCCGCATTGCCCCACGAAGAATGCCCACAGGATTGAGGGCTGTCTTCTTTGCCTGATTTATGATCCCAGTGCGATTCATGTATGCGTCAAAGGCGCGATAGAGGGGCACGTTGATCGGCAAATCCCACTCCCCAGGGTATTCCACGGCCCGGCCGCCGGTGCCCACTTTGAACTGAATGAGGCCCAGGTGCGGGTCGTCGGACGCCACGGAGTCGGTGATGCCACGCAAGTCATAGACCGCAGCGCCGGCAGCGACCGCGTCGGAGATCATCTGCCACTGGATCGCGTTCGAGCCGCGCACGTCCCGCTTTGCTGACGTGGACGCGCCATAGGAATACCAGACATGCTCACCGACCCGGACCCACGTGGTGGCAGCGACAAGATCGCCCTCATGTTCGGCGAGATAGAGCCGGATCCGGTCGGGATCCTCAGCGCGCAGGGCGTCCCACATGGTCTCGAAGTACGCCAACGGGCGGGGGGTGAAGCTGTCCCGCTCGGCGGTCTCCAGATAGACGCGATGGAAGTCGGCGAGATCACCCCGGGTGCCCTGACGGACAACCACGCCGGACTTGGCGGCCTTCTTGATGTTGCGCCGCCACAGCTGGTTCATGCCCTTCTGGACCTCGTCGGCGGTTTTGGCCGACCCGTCGGCATGCCGCAGTGGCAGCCAGAAATTGAACTGCGGCTGTCCCGCCGCGAACCCGGCCCCTTCAGGTCGGGGCGGCAGCCAGCCACCGGAGCGCAATGAGTTGTGCAGGCGAGTGGCGACGCGGTTCGTCTCGTCGGGTTCGACCTCGGACAGCGTCCGGACCTTGTCATCCGCGATGGCTGTCTTGATCGTCTCCGCATCCCAGGCCCGCGCCAGCACGGCCGGGCCAATCCGGACACCGAAGGCACCGTGATTCTTCACGTGCTCGACCAGCGGAGCGAGGAACTCGTTGGCATCGATCGCCGACCAGTCGGTCACCGGCCCCTCCGGCAAGTACGCCAGGAAGCGCTTCAGTTTCGGCACCTGGCGATAAAGGACGAGCCCGGCACCGATCAGCTGGTTGTCGCCATCGAACCAGCCGAGCGACTCGGACTCCCATTCGGCCTTCACCTGCCCCCATGCCGGGGTCTGCAGGAATGATGCCGAGGGCTGGGCCCGGAGGAACTCCAGATGCTTGGCGGCGGGGATGATGCGTACCGAGATCGTCACACGGCGAATCTATCAACGGCACCTGCGTGGCCCCGCCGACCTGTCACCAACCCATCCATGGCGACAGGCCCGCGCGGGCTGCTCGTGATGTCAGCGGAGGTCGGACGGTTGCATGTAGTCCTGACCGGGCTCGGGGTGCACGGGCTGCCATGCCCCTGGCGCGGTTGGCAGCTGCTCGGCGACCCATTGCTTGTCGGCCTCGATGAGGTGCACCAGCTCGTCGTGCTGGCGGACCAGTTCCGGTGAGAATGGCGGGCCCATCCGGTCAAGCCTGTTGCGCACGTACGCCAACTCGGTCACGTGGTCCCGGAAGGCCGCCACGCGCGCTCGTTCGGGCTTGCCTTGGCCCTTCGCGTGCGCGAGGGCCTGCTTGCGGGAGCGAAGGTTGCTCAGCCAGTTCGCCTCGTGGGGGGTGACCCAGCCGTTATAGACCATGGCCGGAATCTGGCCCCGGAAGATCTCGCCCTCACGCTTGTGCGACCTGACCGCGAGCACGATGACAGCGACGGTCGCGGGGATCATGACCAGGCCGACGGCACCGAAATAGGCGCCCATGCCGAAGAACGTCGACCCATTGTGGATCGCGTGCAGCAGCACCGCCACGCTCCAGCCGAACACCGGATAGAAATAGCGCAGCGGGCCGCGTGTGCTCATCGCCAGCCACAGGCCGATGGCCGTCATCGCGACAAAGATCGAATGCAGCCAGGCACCCATGCCGATGCGGAAGGCCGCGAGGACCACGGCTTCGCCGACCGATTCCTGGCTGGCGATATAGCCGATGTCCTCGATGAAGGTGAATCCGATGCCGATGAAGCCGGCGTACACCACCGCATCGGTCAGCGAGTTGAACTCCGAACGCCCGCGGCGGGTGGTCAGCAGCACGAGGACCAGGAACAGGCCCTTTGCGGACTCCTCCAGCAGGGGGGCGGCGATCGCCGCGCCGAAGAAGTCGCCATCGCCGCCGATCGCCGTGGCGATGGGGTGGGCCAAGAGGACGAACAGCAGGGAGATGCCGCCGCCCCAGAAGAAGGCAGCAATCAGCAGGTGGGGTGGCTCGGGTTCCCATCGGTCGAGCCAGGTCAACAGGAGGATGCCGACGATCGCGGCAATGGCGGATACGACGATGCCGAAGATCGCCTGGGCCGGGGCCATCACGACCTGCAGGGCGATCAGCAGCATCATCACCACCGCACCGAGGCTGATGGCGATGATCGGGACAATGAAGACTTGCTTCTTGCGCAGCACGGGCCAGTGCGGCAGGCGCGTCGGTTGGACGGGGGAGGCGGCGTGCGGGCCCGGCGCGGCAGGTTGGGTCATGCCCCCAAGGTTAGGAGAGCCCCGGTCCGCGTCGCGAGCCACGTTTCAGCGATCCGGCGGTCAGCGTTCCTGTTCGAGGTGCACCGTGCCGCCGGACGCTTCCCGCACCGCCTGGCCGATCGTCTCGGCGGATTGGTCGAGATCGGCCAGCGAGTACGCCGCCCCCACCGGGGTCACCAACAGCCGGGGCTGCTCCTCGGTCGTCACGACGAAGCGGACTTCGTCCCACTCGAACTTCTTCCCCCGCGGAAACGCCACCCCGTCGGGCGCAATCACGAATGCCAAGGGATCCGTGGCCGGACCGCGCTCCGCCTTGCGTCGGTGATCCCAGCCGGCGTACGCGGCATAGAAACCTGAGAAGACCACCACCGCGGCAAAGAAGTTCGTAACACCTTCGGCCGTGGTGAGCCACAGGATCAGCCCGCCGACGATGACGATGACCCCGGGGGCAATCAGCGCAGCAGTGCCCAGCGGTCCGGTCCAGAATGACCGGTACGTGCTCTGTGCCTGGGGGTTGAAGCTGACGACCAACGGTTCCACCCGCCTCACCCTAGGGGCACTGGATCGTCTCTAGGTTGTTGTCTGCCCTGGCCCACGTGTGGTCCGGGGCTGCATGGGAGAGATAATTCATGGTTTGATCGACCACAACCTAGGAAAAGAGGCGCGGTGAGCGACGATCAGCAGACCGATCAGGGCATGGTCCAGCTCCTCACGCCCGAGGGGGAGCGGATCGATCATCCCGAATTCTCCTTCGTGGGCGACGATCAGCAAGTAGCGGGCTTCCTGCGGGACATGGTGCTCAGTCGCCGCATCGATGCGGAGGCCACCGCCCTCCAGCGCCAGGGTCAACTGGGGCTCTGGGCCTCGATGACCGGGCAGGAGGCAGCCCAGGTCGGGTCCGCCCGTGCGGCGAAGACCCAGGACTATGTCGTCCCCAGCTATCGCGAGACAGCCGTCGCCTGGTGTCGCGGCCTGGACCCGGTCGCCATCACCGCCGTCTTCCGTGGCGTTGACTTCGGCTCGTGGTCCGGCAATGCGGGCAACTTCCACCCCTACACGATGGTTGTGGGCTCCCAGACGCTGCACGCGGTCGGTTATGGCATGGGCATCATCGCCGACGGCGCCACGGCCACCGGCAACCCGGACACCGATGAAGCGGTCTTGGCGTATTTCGGGGACGGCGCGAGCTCCCAGGGCGACGTCAACGAGGCGCTCGTGTTCAGCTCGTCCTATCAAGCACCCGTGGTGTTCATCTGCCAGAACAATCAGTGGGCGATCTCCGTGCCGACCACCCGCCAGACCCGGATCCCGATCGCGCGGCGTGCCGACGGCTTCGGCATGCCTGGCATCCGGGTGGACGGCAATGACGTCCTGGCGATGTACGCGGTCACGTCGTGGGCACTTGAGCGCGCCCGGAGCGGTGAGGGCCCGGCGTTGATTGAGGCGTACACATATCGAATGGGCGCCCACACGACGTCGGATGACCCCACGAAATATCGCACCCGTGGCGAGTCCGATGAGTGGTCCCGGAAGGACCCGATCACCCGGGTGCAGGCCTATTTGCTCGCCACGGGCGCCATTGATCAGGCCTGGCTCGACGCGCTGGCAACGGAGGCCGATGAGCTGGCCGCGGACTTGCGATCGCGCACGCTGGCGTTGGGCGACCCGGATCTGGCAGACAGTTTTGATTTGGTGTACGCGGAGAAGACCCAGCACCTGATCGATCAGCAGGCCGAGTTCATCGAATATGCCGAGAGTTTCGGAGAGGACGAGTGATGGGCGACAAGCTCACCCTGGGCAAGGCGCTCAACGCCGGCCTGCGGCGCGCGCTGGCCGACGACCCCAAGGTGGTCCTCGCCGGCCAGGACATCGGCAAGCTCGGGGGTGTCTTCCGGATCACCGAGGGCCTGCAGCAGGAGTTCGGGGAGAACCGGGTGATGGACTCCCCACTCGCCGAGTCCGGCATCGTGGGGACCTCGATCGGCATGGCGATGCGCGGCTATCGGCCTGTCGTGGAGATCCAGTTCGATGGGTTCGTCTTCCCCGCCTATGACCAGATCGTCACCCAGCTCGCCAAGATCCACCACCGCAGCCGCGGCAAGATCAACCTGCCGGTCGTCATCCGCATCCCCTATGGCGGTGGCATCGGCGCGGTCGAGCACCACTCCGAGTCGCCGGAGGCCTATTTCTCCCACACGACCGGGCTCAAGGTCGTGACTTGTTCGAACGCCAACGATGCGTACTGGATGATCCAACAGGCCATCGCCAGCGATGACCCCTATATCTTCCTGGAGCCGAAACGCCGCTATCACGACCGCGGCGAGGTCGACACCGAGACCGCGCCGATGCCGCTGCACGCCGCGCGCATCGCGCGCGAGGGCACCGATCTGACCCTGCTCTGCTATGGCCCGATGGTGAAGACCTGTCTGGCAGCAGCTGACGCAGCCGCGGACGAGGGCCGATCACTGGAGGTCGTCGACCTGCGGACGCTGTCGCCGCTGGATACGGCGGCGATCGTGGCGTCCGTGCGCAAGACTTCGCGCGCCGTCGTCGTCCACGAGGCGCAGGTGTCCTATGGGCTCGGGGCCGAGATCGCCGCGCGGCTGACGGAGCAGTGCTTCTATGAGATGGAGGCGCCGGTGCTGCGCGTGGGTGGCTATGACGTGCCCTATCCGCCGAGCCGCATCGAAGAGGAATACTTGCCGGATCTCGACCGCATTCTCGACGCGGTCGACCGCTCGTTCTCCTATTGACCGCTTGAACTCGACTCGCAGCAATCCCGCGACGAACCCGATCCCTGCCAGCTGACCTTCCTCTAGGAGCGTTGTGAAGACCTTCAACCTGACTGACCCGGGCGAGGGTCTCACCGAGGCCGAGATCGTGCGTTGGCTCGTCGCCGTGGGCGATGAGGTGAAGATCAACGACATCGTCGTGGAGGTCGAGACCTCCAAGTCGCTCGTCGAGCTGCCGATCCCGTGGGCCGGCCGGGTCGATGCGCTGTTGGTCGAGGTCGGGGCGACCGTGGATGTGGGTACGCCGATCATCCGCATCGATGATGGCTCCAGCGACGAGCCCGAGCCTGCCGGGCGTACGCCGAACCTGGTCGGCTATGGCCCGACCGAAGGGGCGACGAAACGCCGGGCGCGACGCGGAACCGCTGCTCGGGGCGCAACCGCACAGGCAGCCACCGCAGAGCCCCGCCCAACCCAGGCGCCGGCGGCAGCTGATCCGGTGACCTCGGCCCCGGCCACCCCGGCACCGGCACCCATGCCGACTGCGGAACGGGAAGCCGAGCGAGCACAAGCCACCCATCCGCCGGCGGCAGTCCCGGCCACCGAGCCGATGGACCAGGCCGGTGCAGAGGCCCAGCGGGTGTTGGCCAAGCCGCCGCTGCGCAAGTACGCGAAGGATCGCGGCGTCGACCTCCGCACGGTGGCGGCCACGGGCGACGGTGGCGTGATCACCCGTGCTGACGTTGATGCACATCTGGCGGCACAGCAGAACGCGGCGACGGCTGCGTCCCGTGCCCCGGCGCCGGTCGCGGGCACCGGCTCGGCCCGGCACCGGCACCCGGGCCTGGAGGATCGCCGCGAGCCGATCCGAGGTGTTCGCAAGGCCACCGCGGCCGCGATGGTGTCGTCGGCGTTTACTGCCCCGCACGCCAGCGAATGGGTCACCGTCGACGTGTCGGCCTCGCTGGAGTTGCTCGAACGGATCCGCCGACGTCGTGAATTCCGCGATGTGAAGGTGTCGCCGCTCCTGCTGGTCGCCAAGGCCGTGTGCCTGGCGCTGCGCCGCACGCCGGAGATGAACACCTCTTGGGACGAGGACGCCCAGGAGATCGTGTTCCACGGCCGGGTCAACCTCGGCATCGCCGCGGCCACCCCCCGGGGCCTGGTGGTGCCGAAGATCCGGGATGCGGCATCGATGGAGCTGTTGGAGCTCGCCCACGCGCTCAACGAGGTCACCGATCGCGCGAAGAGCGGGCGCACACAGCCCGCCGAACTTGCCGGCGGCACCTTCACGATCACCAATGTCGGCCCATTCGGGATCGACTCGGGCACGCCGATCCTCAACCCAGGCGAGGCTGGCATCCTGGCGCTCGGTCAGATCGCGCGGCGGCCGTGGGTGGTCGGGGAGGGCTCTGACGAACGCATCGAGCCCCGGTGGATCACCACCCTGGCGGTGTCGTTCGATCACCGCCTGATGGACGGCGAGGGATCGTCGTTGTTCCTCGCCGATGTGGCCCGGATCCTCACCGACCCGGGCCAGGCGCTGCTGTTCTGAGTCTCCCCTGGTCACGAGGTTCAGCCAGGCCGGGCGGTCACGAGGCTCAGCCAGGCCTTCGCTGGTCGCGGAGGACAGGCCAGGCCGTTCGGTTGGTCAGGTGGCTCAGAAGGCGGACTCCGGCAGCTCGATCACGTCGAGGCTCACCGCTTCGGCCATCTTGCGCTCGGCGGTGAGGCGCGGCAGTCGGGTCCGCGCGAACCACTGGGCGGCGGCGACCTTGCCGCGATAGAAGTCCTCGTCGGCGGCCGAGAGGCCCCCGGCGTCCAAGGCACGCTGGGCGATTTCACCGGCCCGCAACATAAGCCAAGCGCACACCAGATCGCCCAGGCACATCAGCAGCCGGGTGGTGTTGAGCCCGATCTTGTAGAGCTCGTTCGGCCGCGCCTGCACCGCCATCATCTGCTGGGACATGTTCGCCAGGATCAGCGCACAGTCCTCGGCGCCGCGGGCGAGCAGGACCCGCTCCGCGGTCAGCGGCCCCTCAGCCTCGAGCCATGCCTCGATCTCCGCGGACACGGTCTGCACCGCCCGGCCCCGGTCGCGGACGATCTTGCGGAAGAACAGATCGAGGCCCTGGATGGCCGTGGTGCCCTCATAAAGGGTGTCGATCTTGGCGTCCCGAACGTATTGCTCCAGCGGATAGTCCTGCAAGAAGCCCGAGCCGCCGAAGGTCTGCAGCGATTCGGTGCCGAGCATCAGCCAGGCGCGTTCGGAGCAGTACGCCTTGACGATCGGCAATAGCAGGTCATTGACGGCCTCCGCGGAGCGGTCCTGGCGCCCCTCGTGGCCGGCGAGCCAGATCTTGTCCTGCTGCACCGCGGTGAACAAGACGAGCATCCGCAATGCCTCGACTGTCGCCTTCTGGGTCATCAAGGACCGGCGGACATCGGGATGGTGGGTGATCGTGACCCGCGGGGCATCCTTGGCCTGCGTCGCGAGGTCGGCCCCTTGGACGCGGGTCTTGGCGTACTCCAACGCGTTCAGATAGCCCGTCGACAGCGTGGCCATCGCCTTGGTGCCGACCATCATGCGTGCGTGCTCGATCACGTGGAACATCTGCGCGATGCCGTCATGGACCTCACCGAGCAGCCAGCCGACCGCGGGGACGTCGGTGTCGCCGAAGGTCAGCTCGCAGGTGGTGGAGACCTTGAGGCCCATCTTGTGCTCGACGTTGGTGGCGAAGACCCCGTTGCGTTCGCCGGTGAGGTCCCCGGTCTCGAGATCGAAGTGGTACTTCGGCACCAGGAACAGGCTGAGGCCCTTCGTGCCGGGCCCGCCGACGCCGTCGACCCCGACCGGGCGGGCGAGCACGAGATGCATGATGTTCTCGGTCATGTCGTGTTCGCCGGAGGTGATGAACCGCTTGACGCCCTTGATGTGCCAGGTGCCGTCCTGTTGTGCGTACGCCCGGGTCCGCCCCGCACCGACGTCGGAGCCGGCGTCCGGTTCGGTCAACACCATCGTCGCGCCCCACTGCCGCTCGACCATGTGGCGCGCGATCTTCTTGTCGCGGTCGCACCCGAGTTGGTGGGCGAGTTGACCGAACTTCGGGCCGGCCGAATACATATACAGCGCGGGGTTCGCGGCGAGGATCAGCTCGAGCACCGACCACCGCAGGCTGGGGGGCGCTTCGACCCCGCCGAGCTCCTCGGACAGCTCGAGTCGCCACCAGTCGCTGTCCATGTACGCCTGGTAGGCCTTCTTGGTGGCCTCAGGCATGCGCACGGAGTGGGTCGTGGGGTCATAGACCGGGGGGTTGCGGTCATCGGTGGTGAGGGCATCGGCGAGCTTCGTGCGGCACAGGTGATCCATCTCCGTGAGCGCGGTGTCGGCTGTCTCGCGGTCCAATTCAGCCGCGGGGCCGGTGCCGAGCAATTCTTGACGGCCGAAGACTTCGAAGAGGTTGAACCTGATATCGCGCAGGTTGGACTGATAGTGGGTCATGGTCACTCCGTTGGGACAGCACCTACTGTTGAGTAACCAGTATGCGTACCCATCGGTAACTTCGCAAGGCATGCGGCTTATCGGGTTTGAACCGTCGGGTCGGATGAGCCGTGTGGGTGGACTAATGTGGCCCCGTGCCCTCTTCGACTCATGGTTCAGAACGCCGGTTGGAAACGATCGACGCCGCGATTCGCGCTTTTGCTCGCAAGGGATACGGCGGCAGCACGCTGGCCGACATTGCGGAGGAGGCGGGAGTTTCCCAGCCGCGGATCAGCCAGGTCTTCGGCAACAAGGAGAACGCGTTCGTCATTGCCCATCGGCGTGCGGCCGATGAGGTGCTCGAATTGGTTCGAGCGTACGCGCAGCCGCCGATGGATATCGCTGCCCTCGGTCAGGGATATGCGCGGCTCGTGGAACGACGACCCGAGATCTTCATGATGGTCTTCCAGGGCATTGCATCTGCGTACGTGCCGGCGATCGGTGAGGAAAGCCGGCGCATGGTCGCGGAAGTGGTCGACGTGGTGACCGGCGCGGGTGGCAGCGCCGACGATGCGCGGTTCCTGCTCGAACGGTCCTATCTGGTGTTCGCGATGATGACCCTGGACATGGCCGGGCACGCTCAGGGTGACCCACAGATCCTCGGCATGCTCGCCGCCATGAGCAGCCTCGGATAACGGCCCGGCCCCCCCGCCCGGTCAGGACAACATCGTCACAAGCGCAACGATCACGGCCACCGTCAGCACGCCGATGATGATCGCCAGCGCCACCTTGGCCTTGCTCCACGGACGCTCGCCCTGGACCTCGCCGGTCACACCGTTCATCAACACCTGATAGGGCTTGCCGGCGTAGGTCACGGTCAGCAGCCATGCCGGCAGCAGAACGTGGGCGAAAGCGACGGCATCGAACCGGACATCCTTGCTGCTGATCTGTTGTTGATCGCCGCCGATGTCTCGTCTGATCGTGGTGTCCATCAGCGACTCGAACGTGCCCCGCACGCGTTGCTCGAAGGTCTGGTCCGCATCGAGGTCATAGGTCCGCCCGAGATGGCCCGCCACGTACTCCGGCGAATAAGGCACGGCCTCGCCCAAGGGCCAGGGTTCGAGCGCGGCAACGTGGGCCTCATTGAAGCCATTGTTGGCCCACTGCACGTGATCCCGGAACTCGCGGCGGACCGTGCCTGATACGACGCTCCAACGCGTGCGGGTCTCGGTCTTCCACTCGTCGCCGTCCTTCACTCGTTCGGTGTAGTTGTCCCCGCGCCGCCCCTGATAGGACGCGGTCGCGTGGGCATCGAACGCGAAGTACGCCAAATAGACGCTCTCGAAGGAACCGAGCTCGCGATAGGACTTGAACTCCTTGGGCGCGAACCACCGCGAGTTGATCCACTTCTCGATGTTGGCCCGGGCCGTCCGGTCATCGATCCGGAACGGCAACATGCCGTCCACTGGAAGGCGACTCGTCACCGCCCGCAAATCGTCGCGTTGGATCGGTGTCGCGCAATAGGGGCACCGGGTCGCGGTCAGCGTCCCGGTGAAGCTGGTCCGCCCGCCACAGGCCTGGCACACCACGTCACGTTCCAGTGTTTGCGGGACCGTGGCGGCCCGCAGCGCTCGGGTGGCCTCGCGCAGGTCGTGCTTGGCGAGTTGGATCGGTGCGGTCGGACCGCTCACGTTGGCGGTGGTCCCGCAACTCCGGCACCGCAGCTGGCCTGATGTCGGGTCGAAGACGAGCTGGGCACCGCAGGCACGGCACGGGTAGGTCCGGGTGTCCTCCGTTGCGTGCAGCGCCGCCCTATCCATCGGCCCCGGGTCCCCCAAGGGGCCTGGGTCAGGCATGGG
>JAUNUL010000056.1 GCA_030538175.1 Propionibacteriaceae bacterium
GCCTGAGCCAGTGCGCCTGAGCCAGGCAGCTGGCAACCCTCAGTGCTTGTGCGCCCCGGCGGAGGTGTCGGGTGCTGAACCGACGCCGGCGAGCTCGCCCTCCTGGATCACACCCTCGCCGTGGCAGGTGGGGCAGGTCACGAAGCCGGCGGCCTTCACCGCCTCCGGCGTCGGCTGCGGTGCAGGGGTGATGCGTCCGGACTGCTTCGGCACGGTCACGGTGATCGACACGATCGCCAGGAGCAGGAAGACCAGGTTGACACCCAGCGCGATCATCGCGGCCAGCCGCAGGGCCGTGTTGTCCGTGCGGCCCTCCATGTGGATCACGTTGCCGATGATCGTGGCCTGGGAGCCGCTGAGTCCGGTGAACACGGCGAGCGAGATCGCGGTGCCGATCGCGCCGCCCAGCGAGCTGGCCATTTTATAGATGCCGGCACCCGATCCGGCCTGATCGGCCGGCAGGTTGGCCAGCGCCGCATCGGTGGACGGGGTGGCATAGAACGCCAGACCCAGGCCAAAGAGGCAGTACGCCACGATGGCGAGGATGACGTACTGCCCGATCAGCAGATGGGTCATCATCAACAAAATGCAGGAGACGATCACGATGATCGAGCCCCAGATCATCGGCTTGCGGGGGCCGAACTTCTGCAGGAGCTTCTCGCCGACGCGGATGAACGCGATGATCGTCACGCCATAGCCCAGGGTCAGGATTCCGGCGTCCCAGGCGGAATAGGCCGTGCCGTCCGCCTTCTTGCCGGCCATTTGGATGACCTGCTGGCTGACGATCAGCATGCCGATGGTGCCGTTCAGCAAGAAGTTCGAGATCGTCGCACCGGTGAAGGTGGTGTTCTTGAACAACTTGAAATCAATGAACGGGCCATCCTTCTTGCGTTCCACCGCGACGAAGACGGCATAGCCCACGACCGCTACCGCAGCCAGGCCGAGCGATGCCGGGCTGGCCCAGCCGAGCTTGGAGCCATAGAGCAGGAAGATCATCAGGCCGAGCGTGCCGATGATGAACAGGATCAGGCCGACGACGTCGAACGGCTTGCGGTTGCCCTCGACCTTGCTCTCGGGGGTGCCCAGGATCATCAGGAAGGCGATGATCGAGATGGCGATGGAGGCGATGAAGATGGCCTTCCAGCCCACGGGGGTGAACCGGATCATCGCACCGCCGAAGAGGGCCGCGAGGCCCGAGCCGCCCCAGGAGCCGATCGACCACATGGAGACCGCGCGCTGGCGGGCTTTCCCGTCCCAATAGGTCTTCACCAGCGCCATGGACGCGGGCATGATGGCCGCCGCCGCGAAGCCCTGGATGATGCGGCCGGTGAGCAGCAGTGGCAGGGCCAGTGCGCCGCTGGCGAAGACCAGCAGCAGCGAGCCGAGGATATTGAGAACGACACCGATCAGGGTGATCTTGACGCGGCCCACACGGTCGGCCAAGCCGCCGATGAAGACGATGAACAGGCCCGAGAACAGGCCGGTGATCGACACCGCCAAGTTCATCGAGTTGGCATCAACGTGTGTTGGGTTCGGCCCACCGTTGATGTCGTTCATGATGTTGGGCGCCACCGTGCCGGCGGTGCCCGCGAACAGCCAGAAGGTCACGACCGCGAGGACGATGCCCCAGAGAAGCTTCTCGGTGCCTTGGTAGGCCTTGGTCTGTTCAGTGGTGGTGGCAGTGGCCATGACTCACGCGGCTTTCCCGAGATAGGCGAGCACGGCGACGACCGCGGCTTCGGTGCCGGTGCGCAGGCTCGGTTGCAGTGCCGGGGCGAAGCCCGGGTTGTGGTTGGGCAGGACGGTCATGCCGGGGGTGAAGCCACCGAATCCCCAGAAGGTGTAGGGGATGCCCCACGCGCTCGGGATGTTGGAGAAGTCCTCCGAGGCGGGGATTGGGGCCAGGTGTTCGACACGATCTTCCCCGAAGTACGCCCGGAAGGCGTCGGTGACGTGATCGCTGACGACCTCGTCGTTGTCGGTCAGGGGATAGGACTCATACAGCTCGATCTCCGGCGGCTTCGGCGAGCCGGAGGCCTCACACTCGGCCTTGACGATGCGCTCGATGGCGGCGAGCAGAACCTTGCGTACTTCAAGGTCATAGGCCCGCACGTTCAGCAGCAGGGTCGCGGAGTCGGGGATGATGTTCGCCTTGAAACCGGCCTGGAGGCTGCCGACGGTCACGACGCCGAACTGGCTGGGTGCGATCTCGCGGGACACGATCCCCTGGAGGCGCTGGACGATTGCCGCAGCGAGCAGGACGGGGTCGACGCCGAGATGCGGCATGGATCCGTGCGAGCCCTTGCCCCAGACCTTGACGCGGATGCAGGCGCCGGTGGAGAGGATCGGGCCGGCGGCGGTGCCGACCTTGCCCGACTCGGGCACGGTCAGGACGTGCTGGGCGAGCGCCACGTCGGGGGTCGGGACCTTGTCCAGCAGGCCGTCGTCCACCATGGCCTGGGCGCCCGCCGCGGTCTCCTCGCCGGGCTGGAACAAGGCGATATAGGTGCCCGCCCACTGATCGGAGTGCTGGCTCAACAGCTCCGCAGCGCCGAGGCCGGCGGTCACGTGCATGTCGTGCCCGCACGCGTGCATGATCGGGACGGTGTTGCCGTCGGCATCGACGCCGGTCTTGGTCGAGGCATAGGGCAGGCCGGTGGTCTCGGCGACCGGCAGGGCATCCATGTCCGCGCGGAACAGCACGGTCGGTCCGGGGCCGTTCTCCATCACCCCGACGACGCCGCCACCGATCTGCTGGACCGCATAGCCGAAGGACTCAAGTCGGCGAGTGATCTCCGCGGCCGTTTCGGTCTCCTGCATGGAGAGTTCGGGATTCTGGTGCAAATGGACATAGAGCTCTTCCTGCCATTCGTTGGTGGCATCGAGCGTGGAGAGGACGGCGCTGGCGGGGGTCATGGACACTCCTCGTGCTTGTGGTGTGTCCACAACGCTAGAACTGGCGCTTCCTGGGAGTTCTGATTTTCCACATGTTTCCACGCTCCTCGGGGCAGCCGGTCAATGCGCGATTCAGGCGTCCTGTTCCGCCCTGTCGAGCGCGGCGAGGATCGCCTTGTTGGCATCGCCGAGAGCAGTGACGCCTGCCTCATTCAGGCCCGTGAACAGCAGGGAACGAACCAGCGCGGCGTGGCTCGGGGCAGCGGCCTCGAGGCGGTTCCGCCCGGCCGGGGTGAGGCAGGCGAGGGACCCTCGGGCATCGTTGGGGCAGGGCTCCTTGCTGACCAGTCCGCGTTTGGCCATCCGAGTGAGGTGATGCGACAGCCGGCTCTGCTCCCACCGCAGGGCCTCCGCGAGCGGGGTGAGGCGGAGTTTCTCGTCCGGTGCCTCGCTCAGTTGAACCAGCACCTCGAAGTCCTGCAGCGACAGGTCATGGTCCGCCTGGAGCTGCCGATTGAGCGCCGCGAGCAGTCGCGCCTGGACGTCCAGCCAGTCACGCCACACCCCTTGTTGGGTCTCGGTCAGCCAGATATCGCCTGTCATGTCAGCCGACACTAGCACTTTGCTTGACATGTCACATTGTTTGCGTACACTTGATCTAAACATGATGCGTCATTGAAAGGATTGCCCTCATGACCACGCCCATCGTCGACGTTCGTCGCGCCGCTGATCGCTTCCACACCAAGATCGATTGGCTCGACTCCAAGCACTCCTTCAGCTTCAGCTATCACCAGGACCGCAACAACACCCACCATGGGCTGCTGCTGGTCAACAACGACGACATCGTCGCGCCGGGCACCGGGTTCGACACCCACCCGCACCGCGACATGGAGATCGTGACCTGGGTCCTCGAGGGCTCGCTGGTGCATCAGGACAGCGAGGGCAACTCCGGCGTCATCTATCCCGGTCTCGCCCAGCGCATGAGCGCCGGCACCGGCATCCTGCACTCGGAGAAGAACGACTCCTGGCGCATCGACAGCAATGTCACCGAGCACACCGACCCGGTCCGGTTCATCCAGATGTGGGTGTTCCCCGACGAGTCGGGCATCCAGCCCGGCTATGAGCAGCTGGAGATCGCGCCGGCCGAGATGACCGGCAAGTTCACGACCGTGGCGACCGGCATGCCGAAATATGCCGACGAGTCCGCGATCCGGATCAAGAATGAGTACGCCGCACTCCGCGTCGCTCGGCTCTCGCCGGGCGAGTCGGTCGAACTGCCCGAGGCGCCGTTCATCCACCTGTTCGTGGCCCGTGGCTCCGTGGACCTGGAGGGCGCTGGGGCGCTCGCCGAGGGCGACGCCGTGCGGTTCACCGCGACCGGTGGCCAGCGCGTGACCGCGACCGAAGCGGCCGAGGTGCTGGTCTGGGAGATGCACGCCGGGGTCCAGTTCGGATGAGCCGGATCTATATCGATGCTCAGATGCCGCGGATCATGCGGGCCCACAACTCCTGGGCTGCCGCGATCACGGCGTCCGCCGAGGAAGTGGGCCTGGACCGCAAGCTGGTTGAGCTGGTGAACCTCCGGGTGTCCCAGCTCAACGGCTGCGGCATCTGCCTGGACACGCATCACCGCCAGGCGATCGCGGCGGGGGAGTCCGAGCAGCGCATCGCCGTGCTCCCGGCCTGGCGCCACGTCGGCCTGTATTCCGAGGTCGAACGTGCGGCCCTCGGTTTGGCGGAAGCCATCACCGGCCTGCCGGACCAGGAGACCCAGGATGTGGCGTACGCCGAGGCAGCAGCGGTCTTCAACGACGACCAACTCGCGGTGATCAGCTGGGTGGCCGTGGCGATCAACTCCTTCAACCGGGTCTCGATCACCAGCCACCACCCGGTCCGCCCGCGCTAGTTCAGCGGCGTGCCTCTTGGGTATCGGTAACCTGCCCGCATGATCACCGCGATCCACAACCTCATCTACTCCGACGACGCAGCGGCCACCCGTGCCTTCTTCAAAGAAGTGCTCCGGTGGCCGCATGTGTCCGACAGCTCCGACGGTTCTGCCCCGCTGGAAGGTGCCGACGTCGACGACGGCGCGCCTGAGTCCTGGCTGATCTTCGACACCGGGCCGAGCGAGCTTGGCGTACACCCGACGGTCTCGACACACGGCGGACGCGAGTATCGCTCCGAACGGCACCACTCGATCTCCCTGATGTGCGACGACCTCGCGGCAACGATGGCCGAGTTGGGCGAACGCGGCGCAGAATTCGCCGGGGAGCCGGTGGACATGGGCTTCGGGATCGGGGTTAACCTCAAGGTCCCGGGTGCTGACGACATGTTGCTGTACCAGCCGCGGCACGCCGTCGCCTATCGCGCCGCCGAGTGACCAATCAGGTGACCGTCACCGCCTGGATCGATGCCACCCATGGCGTCGCCGGGGACATGCTCCTCGGTGCGCTCGTGGATTGCGGGGTCGATCTGGCCGTGCTCCAGTCGGCGGTCGATGCGGTGATCCCGCAGACCGTACGCCTCACCCGCTCCGAGGTGCAGCGCGCTGGGATGCGCGCCACCAAAGTGACGGTGGAGCCGCTCGTCGATGACCACCAGCACCGGGGTTGGCAGACGATCGATCACCTCATCGCCGACGCCGACCTGGAGGTCGCGATCAAGGATCGCGCCCGCGCCACCTTCCGGCGCATCGGCGAGGTTGAGGCGCGGGCACACGGCATCGCGCTGGACGACGTGCACTTCCATGAAGTTGGTGCCTGGGACTCGATCGCGGACATCGTCGGGGTGTGCGCTGGCTTGGTGGCGCTTGGCGTCGACCGGGTCGTGGGCAGCCCCGTGGCGTTGGGCAACGGCATGGTCCGGATGGCGCACGGCGAGCTGGCCGTGCCCGGGCCCGCGATTGCCGATCTCGCCCGTGGGTGGCCGGCGGTGTCGGGTCCGGAGAACATCGGTGAGCTCACCACCCCGACGGGCATGGCGCTGCTGCGACTCGGTGAACCGGGACCGTTGCCGCCTCTGACGTTGAGCGTGATCGGCACCGGCGCCGGTGCCCGCGACTTCCCGGGCCATGCGAATGTGACGCGGGTGCTCATCGGGTCTTCGGCCGCGAGCGCAGGGTCGGCGGGGCAGGGGGGCGGTGCGCTCGGGGAGGAAGGCCACCTTGTCCCCGCGCGGCCGGGTGATGCTGTGGCCGTGTCTCGGCACGATGATGTTCCCGCGCCTTCGGAACATGGGGAGCGCACGATGCTGGCGTGCACGGTCGACGACCTCGATCCGCGGCTGTGGCCCGGTGTGCTGGATCGCTTGGTCGAGGCGGGTGCCGACGATGCCTGGCTGGTGCCGGTGCTCATGCGCAAGGGGCGTCCTGGGCACACCCTTGAGGTGCTCACCCGCGCCGAACACGTAGCGGCACTGCACGAGATCATCTATCGCCACACCAGCACGCTCGGCATCCGGTCCTGGACCGTCCACCGGGATGCGTTGGGCCGGGATTGGGTCACCGTCGACGTGCGCGGTCAGGCTGTCCGGATCAAACGTGGACTGCGCAACGGGATGGTGGTGAACCAGCAACCCGAGCATGCGGATGTGGCAGCCGCCGCGCTGGCCCTGGGATGCAGTGAATTGGAGATCCTGCACGCGGCGTTGAGCCGCAGCCAGCCGGAGCTTGGCGAGGCCTGAGCCCTGGCTGACGCCCGACCTTCTTAGCCCGCGTGAGGAATCGGCAAAACCTGCATCCAGATCACCAACCCGAGCTCCCCACTGGGGCTTTCGCATCGACAGCGCCAGATGACTGCAGATTATGCCGGTTTGTTGGGATGGGTACTTGTGTCGGGGCGTCTCCGAACGGGCGGTGGGGGGGTTACGGCGCGGCGATCTGGGCGGCGAGGTGCCCGGCGCCGTACCCGTTGTCGATGTTGACCACACCGACCCCGGGCGAGCACGCATTGAGCATCGCCAGCAGCGGGGCCAGCCCGCCGAAGGCGGCGCCATAACCGACCGAGGTCGGGCAGGCCACCACCGGACAGGACACCAGCCCCGCCACGACGCTCGGCAACGCTCCGTCCATGCCGGCCACCACGACAACGCAGGCGGCCGACCGCAACAACTCCAACCGGCCCAGCACCCGGTGCAGACCGGCCACGCCGACGTCAACGACCAACTCGCACCGCCGCCCGAGCCGCTCTGCGGTCAGCAGTGCTTCGCGTGCCACCGGCAGATCGGAGGTTCCGGCCGCAACCACCACCACCAGACCGCCTGCGGGTTCCGGTGGATCGGCCGGCCATGCCACGAGGCGGGCCGCCTCGTCGTGCACGGCCCCCGGCAGCTCTGCAGCGATGGCCGCAGCCTGCTCACCGGAGCAGCGGGTGAAGAGGGCCTGTTGCCCCGCGGCGCTCTCGCGCCAGGTCGCGGCGATGGCCCTGACCTGCTCGACGGTCTTGCCCTCGCAGAACACGGCCTCCGGATATCCCCGGCGCGCGTTCCGATCCAGATCCAGATCGAACTCACTCACGAGCGCCGGCCACCCTGCACCAGGGGCAGCGTGAACGCACCGGACTGGATGCCGACCAGATCGAGGGCGACGAAACGGAACCCGGCGGCGCGCACCAGCCGCACGATCTCCTCGCGCTGATCGACGACCAGGCCCAGCTCGGCGATCGGCACCTCAAGGCGGGCGACATCGCCGTGGTGGCGGACCCGACAGTCCGACAGGCCCACCGAACGCAGCGCCGCCTCCGCCTGCTCGACCTGAGCGAGCTTTTCGGGGGTCACCTCGGAATGGTGGGGGATGCGCGAGGCCAGGCAGGGAGCGGCGGGTTTGTCCGCGACGGCTAGTCCGAGGGCCCGGGCCAAGACCCGCACATCACCCTTTGTGAGCCCCGCCGCAGCCAAGGGCCGCAGGACCCCGTGGTTGCCCGCGGCCCGGGACCCGGGGCGATCCGGGCGCAGTGCGTCGTCGGCGTTCTCCCCGTACGCCACCGCGCTCAGGCCGAACTCAGCCACCACTGCCTCAGAGATCCGGGTGAAGAGTTCGTCCTTGCAGTGGAAGCACCGGTCGGGGCCGTTGGCGATATATCCCGTCCGCTCACCCTCATGGGTCTCAATTTCCTCGACCCGGGCGCCGATGTCGGCAGCCACGCGATGAGCGAGCGCCCGCTCCGACGCCGCCAGCGATGGAGAGACCCCCAGCAACGCGACGACATCGTCCGCCCCGAGCGTACGCACGGCCACGGCCAGCAGCGTCGCGGAATCGACCCCACCCGAATAGGCCACGCCCAGGCGCCCCGTTGTGGGCAGCGCGGCGGCGACGCGATCGAACAATGCTTGGGCCTCGGAGTTCAACTGCACATCATCCAGTCTGCCCTGCGCCGCGCAACGCGCCGGATGCCGGTGGGGCCGCGCCATCAGGGGCGGTTGGAGATCCGGTTGAACCTGAGGACATCTTGTTGTTGTTGCCAACAGTTGCCGACAATCGGGTCAGGAATGGTGTTGGATGGCTTCGTGACCGATGATGTTCGCGCAAGCGGGCCTATCCCCCGATCGGTGACGATCTATGACGTCGCCGAGGTGGCTGGCGTGAGCGCTTCCACCGTCAGCCGGGTCTTTTCCCGGCCCGGTCGGGTCAGCGCCCGCATGGCGCAGCACGTGCGCGAGGTAGCCGAACGCATCGGCTATCACGCCGACCCGCCGGAGCCCGTGCTCCGCCGCAACAGCCAGCTGATCGCGCTGACCGTGTCGGATATCACCAACCCTGCCTATTTCGGCATCATGCGCGGTGTCCAGGAAGCGTTGGCGGAGCGTGACCGTGCGCTCGTGCTGATCGATACCCAGGAGTCGGCCGAGCGCGAACGAGCCCAGGTCGACCAGTTGATCCCGCTGGTCGCCGGGGTCATTCTGGCCAGCCCCCGCACGTCCGATCAGCAGCTGCGGATGCTCGCCAAGCAGGTTCCGCTCATGTTGATCAACCGGGCCGCGTCCGGTCTGGCGGGGGTCGCTCCGGACAACGGCCGGGGCGTACGCCGTGCTATCGAACACCTCGCCGCCTTCGGACACACCCGGATCGCCTATCTCGCCGGACCCGAGGATTCGTGGACCGATGGGATCCGGTGGCGGGCCATGCGGGAGGCGGCTCTGGAACTGGAGCTCGTGGTGGTCCGCGTGGGGCCGCGGGTGCCGACCGTGGCCGGGGGCCGGTCGGCGACCGAGGACATCCTGAACAGCCGCGCGACGGCGGTTCTGGCCTACAACGATCTGATGGCCATCGGTCTTATCCACGCGCTGGCCGCTGCCGGGATCCGCGTGCCCGACCGATTGAGCGTTGTCGGTTTCGACAACTCCATGGCCGCTGGGTTGGTGACCCCGGCGCTCACCACCGTCGCCGCGCCCATGCTGCAACTCGGCAGCATCGCGGCGAACAACATCATCGGGCTAGCCTCGGGCGCCAAATGGCAGCACAACGGTCCGATCAGTGTCCCGATGCGGCTGATCGTGCGGGATTCCACCGGGCCGCGCCCGCGACTCTGAGCGGCGCGAACGCACAAGTGCCGCGATCGGCGGAGCGACCCGCCGAGCCGAGGCCCGTGCACGATCAGCGCACGCGATAGAGAATCTCGCCGGCGTTCGGGATGACGACGGTGCCTTCCTCCGCGGCCAAGGCATCGAGGTCGATGGAGTCGGGGTCGAGATAGCCCAGATTGATCGATTCACAGACCTCCCGGGAGATCTGCGTTGCCAGAGTGACCCGCAACCGCAGCTTTTCCTCACCGGTCTCGGCGTCATAAGTGCCCTGCCCGCGCAGGTGCGTTGAGTGCGCCAACACCCCCCAGTGGATGTCCTTGAACCTGTCCCACTGCTTCACGAAATAGTCGCGGCAGTGATAGCCGATGTCATAGATCTCGTGGTGGGTCTCCGACACCTCGGTCACGTGTGGGGCATAGATGACCACCTCGCCGCCGTCGGCGACCGCTGGCTCCAGCTTGTAGAACCCCTTGGCCGCGGTCCAGATGTCCTCATAGCGCGTCGGCATCACAGAGATCACCCGCTGGAAGGGCTCCTCGACATAGGTCACATGGGTCTCGGCGGCGATGGCGGCAGTCGAGGCCCACGCATCCTCGGCCGTCCCGAAGGCGGCGGCCTCGATCTCCCCGCTGCCGGACTTGACGACCAGACACAGCGCCAGCCGTGTGGTCGGGATGAGCGCCGCGCCCTCGTTGATCATGGCCCGCACCGGAGTGATGCCGGTGGTGCCGATGATCGAATAGCTCGTGATGAGTGCCCCGACCCAGTGGGTCATGTCGATGAACTCCTGGGAGGCGACCCCGGGAATGAAGTATTTGTTGCCGCCCGAGATGCCGACGACCTCATGGGGGAAAACCGGGCCCACCACGATCGCATAGTCCGACTCGACCACGTGCCGGTTGATGACGATCTCCGCGTCTTGGTTGAGACGGCCCTCCGATAGCTCGGCGATGCGGGCCGCCGGGATGGTCCCCACGGCGACCAACATGTCGGGGTCGGCCCATTCGTGGTTCACGATCCGCATCCCCGGATAGGTCGCGGCGAGCTGTGCTTCGGGGTCCGAGCCGTCACCGTCGGCGCCAACCATGCGGGCGATCTCGTCAGGCTCCATATAGGAATGCGTCCCCAACGCGATCACCGCGGTCAGCTCGCCCGCGCGGTCGACCAGATGGCGGTGCATGGTGCGCAACAGGAGGGGCAGCGGACAACTTCGGGTCCCGTCCGGGATCACCAGCACGACCTTGGAGCCGTCCAGGGGCACCTCGGCGAGCTTGCGGCCCACCATGTCGTCGAGTTCGGCTTCGGTGACCGTGCCGTGCGGACCACCGATCGTTTCACACGCGATCATGCTCATCGCCCTCCTTGCTCAAGGCCTTCGCGGACCGGCCCGGATGTGTTCCAGCCTAGACCCCGGCACCGACAGATTCAGGCGGCTGCAGAGCACTCCTTTCAGGTGCAGCGATTCTGGAGGGTTGGCGTACAAAACCCCGGAAACCGGCGGCAACTGGTGGCACGGAAGTGAAATCGGCGGCAGGGTGGGCGCATGAGCGTGCCATTGGAGCTGCACCCGGACCGTCTGTTCCCCGCCGAGCCGTCGACGAGGGCGATTGCCCGTGAGTTGTACGCCGCGGTGGCGGACCTGCCGATCATCTCGCCCCACAGCCATGTGCCCCCGGAGTGGATCGCCGAGGACATCCCGTTCACCGATCCCACGTCGCTGCTGCTGACCCCCGATCACTATGTCCTGCGCCTACTGCACGCGAACGGCCTCGATCTCGCCGCATTCGGTCGGGGCCGGGACACCCCCCTCCCCGAAGCGGAGGCGCGCGAGGCATTCCGGCTGTTCTGCAGCCACTGGTCGGTCTTCCGCGGCACCCCGATGCGGTTCTGGTTCGAGGCCCAGGCCGTCAACATTTTCGGCGTCGATGTGCGACCGTCCGCCGAGACCGCGGATCAGATCTTCGACACCATCCAGGCCTGGATCGACTCCCCGGCTTCACGCCCGCGGGCGCTGATGGAGCAGTTCGACATCTCCGTGCTCGCCACCACCGATGCACCCCTGGATGACCTGCGCCATCACAGTGCGCTGCGGGAGGAGGGGTACGCGCGACGCCTGCTGCCCACCTTCCGTCCCGACCGGTTCCTGGAGCCCGGGCTCCCGGACTGGAATGACCTCGTCGACGATCTCGGTGAGCTGACCGGGCTCGATGTCGACACCTATGCCGGTTTCCTCGCCGCCCTGGAGAACCGCCGCGCCTATTTCAAAGAGCGTGGCGCGGTCTCCACCGACCACTCCCATGCCGACCTGGGCACCGTCGTGCTCACCCCCGCCGAGGGGGCGCGGCTCTATGCCGATGCCCGCGATGACAAGCTCAGCCCCGATGAGTGCGCGGTGCTCCGCCGTGGCTTGGTGACCGAAATGGCCCGCATGTCGTGCGATGACGGCCTCACCATGACCCTGCATCCAGCGGTCTATCGCAACCATCACGCTGAGACCTACCGTCGTTTCGGCGCCGACGTCGGCGCGGCCATTACGATTTAGGTAGAGGCCCAGCGGGCGCGGCAGCCCGTGGGGTCGGCGGTTGGCACCCA
>JAUNUL010000057.1 GCA_030538175.1 Propionibacteriaceae bacterium
CCTCAGGCAGGACCAAGCGTCAGGCTGGACCCAAGGCCGGGAGGGCTGGCACAACCGGGCCGGCGATCTGGCGTACGCGATCGCGCAGCTTCGCCCGCAGACCACCGGCCGCCTCGCCCACCGCACTGGCGATGATCTGCGCGCGAGAACGACCCGGCTCAGCCTCCGGCAGCGACAGACGGAAGAACTTCGCCCACACCGAGGTCAACTGACGCGGCAGCGACCCGGCGGCATAGTGCAGCCCGTGCCGCTCGAACAGGGCCTTCACCCGGGGAGCGACCTCGGCATACCGGTTGCTGGGCATGTCCGGGAAGATGTGGTGCTCGATCTGGTGGGACAGGTTGCCCGACATGATGTGCATCAGCTTCGACCCGGTGATGTTGGCCGAACCGAGCATCTGCCGGACATACCAGCGACCGCGGGTCTCCCCGACCAGGGATTCCTCGCTGAAGGTCTGCACGCCCGCAGGGAAGTGCCCGCACATGATGATCGCGTTGCTCCACATGTTGCGGATGATGTTCGCGACCACATTGGCCGCAAGCGTCGGCACGAACGCGGGACCCGAGATCAGCGGATGCACCAGGTAGTCCTTGGTGGCCTGCTTGCGCATCTTCGCCACCCACGCCTTGAGTCGGGGTTCGAAGGTTTCCTTGTCGATCTCCCCGCGCAGATAGGGGCCGACCTTGGCGTCATAGGCACCGATGCCGTACTCAAAAACCAACGCGTTCCCCGCAGCCACCGCCGGATTGCCAAGGGACTTCAGCGTCCACGGCTGCGCCGGGTCGACACGCAGGACGCCGTATCCCAGGTCGTCATCCTTGCCCAGCACGTTCGTCCACGTGTGGTGGGAGTCGTTGTGCGACTGCTTCCAGTGGGCGGCGGGGGTGACGTGATCCCATTCCCAGCTTGTGGAGTGGATCTTCGGGTCACGCATCCAGTCCCACTGTCCATGCAGGACGTTGTGGCCGATCTCCATGTTCTCGAGGATCTTGGCGACCGCAAGGCCCGCGGTTCCAGCGATCCAGGCGGGCGGGAAGCCGGAGAACAGCAGGATCGCCCGGCTCGTCATCTCCAGCGACCGCTGGACCTTGATGATGCGACGGATGTACGCCGCGTCCGCTTCCCCGAGATCACCCATGACCTCTTCGCGGATCGCATCGAGCTCAGCGCCGATGGCGTCGATCTCGGCAGGGGTCAGGGAGTCGGCGGAGCGATAACCGTCAGCGGTCCGGTCGAGGTCGTGACCGGGGGTGGGCTCGGTGTCGGGCGTACGCAGGGCGAGGCTCATGTGATTCCGTTCGCGGGTCCGGGGGGCGGGGTGGGTCAACGATCGAGCTGGCAGGGACCCGCTGCTTCGTTGATGCAGGTCTGGATGGGCAGGGACTCCCCGTCGGGGGCGGTGGTGATGGCTCCAGTCCGCACGTCACGGACCGCACCCTTGCTGAGGGGGGTGAGGCAGCCGTGGCAGATGCCCATGCGGCAGCCGGACGGCATGAGCACACCGGCCTGTTCGCCGGCCTCCAGCAGGGTCTGGCCCGCGGGCACGTCGACTTCGATGGCGCTGCCGCTGAAGCTGACGAGACCGCCGTCACCGATGACCGCGCGCTGCGGCGGGGTGAAGCGTTCGATGTGCAGGTGATCGGTGAGGTCGTGATCAGCCCAGTGCGTGGTGAGGGCATCGAGCAGTTCAGCCGGGCCACACGCCCAGGTCTGCCTGTCGGTCCAGTCGGTGACCAGCGCACAGAGTTCGCTCGGGGTGAGGCGGCCGTGCCGGGAGCTGTGGTGCTCGATGAGCCGCAGACGTCCGGCGGCGGCGAGGCCGCGCACGTCAGCGCCCCCGATCACGTCGTCCGCAGTCGCGTCCAGGTGGACGTGGACCACGTCGGCGGCTGCGGCAAGACCGGCCCGGAGCATGCCCAGCGCCGGGGTGATGCCGGAACCGGCAGTGATGAGCAGCACCTTGGCCGGCACATCCTCGGGCAGATGGAACTCCCCGGTGGCCTGGCTGAGGTGGACCAGATCGCCCACGCGGGAATGCTCCACCAGGTGGGTGCTGACCACCCCGTCGCGCAGGCGCTTGGGGGTGATGGTGATCGTCGCCCCGCCGGGGGCGGAGGTCAGCGAATAGGTGCGGTGGTGACGGACACCGTTGACGTCGACGCCCACCCGCACGTGCTGGCCGGGCACGTGGCTCCGCCAGTCAGCGCCGGGGCGGATCTCGATGGAGACAGCATCGGCCGTTTCCCGCCGCCGGGCGACGATGCGCCCGCGCAGATCCCCACCGGGCCTCAAAGGGTTGATGAGGTCCAGATAGTCTGCGGGGACCAGCGGGGTGGTCACCAGGTTGAGGAAACGATGGACACGGTGGCGGACAGTCGTCCTTGTCTCGGTCACCATTTCAGAATACCTACGGGATCGTAGGTTACGAAACCGTAGGTTCCGTGATGGAACGCTCACCGCGGTCCATCTCCCCGTCGGCCGACAACCCACTCTGGAAGCGCAGAATCCTGGTCAATGCCTCGGCGACCGCCTCCCGACCGGCCGCCAGGGAGATCCGAATCGTCTGATCCCCATGCACACGGTCGAAATCGACGCCAGGTGTCACCGCGACCCCCTCGGCCGCCAGCAACGCATCCGCCCACGCCCGGGAGTCCGCGTGCTCGCCGAGCACGGGGGTGATCCGGGCGTACACATAGAAAGCACCATCCGCCGGTGCAACATCGACCCAGCCGAGCTCGTCCAGCCGGTCCAGCACGACCGTGCGGGCCTCTGCATAGTCGGCCATCGCCGCGCGACCCTCGGCGTACGACTGCTCGGTGAACGCCTCGACCGCCGCATGCTGGGCGGGCACGGGCGGACACAGCGCGAGGTTGCCGGCGAGCGCCTCAAGCGTGTCGATCAGGTCATCGGGGACCAGCGCCCAGCCGAGCCGCCAGCCAGTCATGCCCCAGAACTTCGAGAACGACGAGACCACGAACCCGGAGCGATCGGTGGCCCACGCGCAGTCGCCACCCCACACCTGCTCCGCGTTGCCAGGCGCCTCGCCATCGGTCGTCTCTTCGTCGCTCGCCTCGCCATCAGCCGTCGAAGGGTCCGAATCGCTGAACGTGATGCCGTGATAGATCTCGTCGCTGACCAGGCGCACGCCCTCCGCCGCACACCACGTCGCGATCTCCGCCAGCTGCCCGGGCGCGAACATCGTGCCCGTCGGGTTGGCGGGTGAGGCGACGACCAGCCCGGCCAGCGGGGTCGCCGCGTGCGCCTGTGCGAGCTGGGCGACCGTCGGCTGGAACCGTTCGGCGGGCCCACAATCGAGCTCGACCACATCGAGATCGAGGGCGGTGAGAATGTTCTGGTACGCCGGGTAGCCCGGCCGCGCCAGCGCCACCCTGGCGCCCGCCTCGAAGGCGGTGAGGAAGCTCAACAGGAACGCACCGGAGGAACCCGTGGTGATCGCAATGTTGTCGATCGGAACGTCGAGCCCATAGCTGCGGCGATAGTGCCCGCTCAGCTCCTCGCGCAGTTCGGTCAGGCCGAGGGCGTTGGAATAGCCCAGTGGGGTGCCATCGGTGACGACCTCGGCACCTCTGCGGCGTACGCCCGAGGGCGCGCCCGAGGCCGGCTCACCCGCACACAGCGAGATGACATCCCGCCCGGTCGCCCGCAGCTCCGACACCTTCCGCAGCACGGTCATCACCTCGAACGGCGGGACCTGGGCACGGGCGGCGACCTTCATGGCTCCCCGGATCATCGGGCGTCACACTCCTTCGCGGGCAGGAACAGCAGCGCATCCCGGCTGGGCCGGGTCGAGCGCCTGCCGGCCGCGGCCAACCGTTGCCGAGGCCATAGCTGAATTGACCGCGGCTGACCGTTGCCGAGGCCATGGCTGGATCGTACGCGGGCCTGGTCACCTACCCTGTCAGCAGGTGTGGAGCCGACCGCGAGGCCGGCCGGGCAGGCGAGGAGTGGTGATGGGGCGAGTGACCGCGCGCTATCCGGTGACCCGGATCAATGTCGGCGAGACGGTGACGACGACGCGCCGGCCGGATTCGGTGAGCGCCGAGGAGCCGCTGGAGATCCGGGTGAACGGGACGCCGCTGGCCGTGACGATGCGGACACCGGGCGCCGACATCGAGCTGGCGCACGGGTTCCTGCTCACCGAGGGCGTCATCCGCAGCCTCGAAGACATTCGCACCGCGCGCTATTGCGATGGGGCGGTGGTCGATGACGAGTCGGGGCACCCGCAGAACACCTACAACGTCCTGGACATCCAACTGGGGGCCAACGTGCCCCCGCCGGTGGTGGATCCGAGCCGGAATTTCTACACGACGTCGTCGTGTGGGGTGTGCGGAAAGGCGAGCATCGACGCCATCCGGCAGCAGGTGCGCTGGCCGATCGCCGATGACCCGGTGACGTTCGACCCGGCGGTGCTGGTGTCCCTGCCCGATCGCCTCCGCGAACACCAACGGACGTTCGATCGCACCGGGGGGCTGCATGCGGCGGCACTCTTCACCGCCGACGGCGAGATCATCCACGTCGCTGAGGACGTCGGTCGGCACAATGCCGTCGACAAGGTGCTGGGTGCAGCGCTGTTGGCGGGCCGGGTGCCGGCCCACGGTCACGTGCTGGTGGTCTCGGGCCGGGCGAGTTTCGAGTTGACCCAAAAGGCGTTGATGGCCGGCGTTCCGGCGCTGGTGGCGGTGTCCGCGCCGTCGTCACTGGCCGTGGAGATGGCGCTGGAGGCCGGGATGACGCTGACCGGTTTCACCCGCGCGCCCACCATGAATGTGTACTCCGGCGCGCACCGACTCACGCTGCCCTCACCGGCATAATCTGCAGTCATCTGCGCTGCTGTCGGCGTTTTCCCTGGTCACGGGACAGCTTTCTCCCGTGCGCTGCAGGTTTTGTCGTTTCCGAGCGGCGCTCTGGTCAGCCGCGCATCATGCTGCGCCAAGGGCGACGCAGCTGATAGCGGCGACCGGTGACCTCGGCGGGCCGAATAGCGACCAACACGGGCCGGTCATGGCCGAGCCAGGCGCGCAGGCCCACCTGCTCGATGCGGTATTCCTCATCAGCGGACAACACATGCGCCTCACCGCGCACCACAACGCTCACACCGACCTCGTCGGCGTCGTCGACCTCATCGACCTCAAAGGCCACGCGCGGATCGGCGATGATGTTGTGGAGCTTGGTGCCGTCGGTGGTGCGGAAGACGAGCTGATCACCATCGACGACATAGTTGATCGGCGCAATCGATGGCGCACCCTCGATGACATAGGCGAGGCGACCGAATTCACGGGATCGCAGGACCGCCCAGCAGTCCTCGGTGGACAACACGCCCTGTTCGGTGGACGTTTCGTCCATGACCCCTCCTGCGACTGCGGCGCTCATTCTCCAACCCTAGACGCGCGGGCTCGCGGCGCCCGCATCGCGAACCGGTGACCGGCACGCCACCGCACCTTAACCCGCACCGGGATGGCCGCACGCCCCCGGGCACGCGTGATGCCCACAGTGTTGTTGGATCGTTGCTCCCCGGCCCGCGTGTCGCGATTAGACTCGAATCCGATCTCGTGGCGTGAGTCGCGGGTGGCGGAGGGAGACATTTTCGTGCGACTACGGCGATCCGTGGCTGGCCTGCTGGGGTTGGCGCTCGTGGCTGGCTGTGCCGGTGATCCGGCACCCGAGGAGCCGGTGGGCCCACAGGAAACTGCGGACGCGGTGGCTGCGGCCCTGTCCAAAGGCTCGGTCGAGGGCATCAAGATCCACGAGGGCAACCCCAAGGAAGAGCTCCCCGAGTTGCTCAAGGGCATGAACGGGATGCTGCCGGAAGTCACCGTGGGCCACATCTCCCCATCCGCCCAAGCGGCCTCCATCAAGCTCGACTACCGCTGGCCTCTGTCCTCCCCGTGGACCTATCAGACCGATGCCACGCTGGTGAAGAAGGGCGACGACTGGGAGCTGACCTGGTCACCGGAGGTCCTGCACCCCAAGCTCACCGCGGAAACCCGCCTCGAACGCCAGCGCGGGGACGCGACGGAGCGGGGCAACATCACCGGCGAGGGCAGCGCCGTGTTGGTCGAGAACATCCCGGTGCAGATGTTGGGGCTCGACAAGGCCGGGCTCGCACCGGAGGAGGTCGAGGAATCCGCGCGCAAGGTGGCGGAGAAGGCCGAGATCGATCCGAACGCGTTCGTGGCCAAGGCACAGGCGGCGGGGGCACAAGCCTTCGTCGACGCCAAGGCTGTGCGCCAGGAGAACCTGCCTGCTGACTTCCTCGCCATCAAGGGTGCGGCGCTGCGCACCGTGACCATGCCCGCTCCCCCCACGACCGGTTATGCCCAGGCACTGCTGGGCACCACCGGTTATGCCACCGAGGAGCAGGTCAAGCCCGGCTCGGACTTGGCCGTCGGTGAGTTGGTCGGGGTGAGCGGCCTGCAGCAGACCTATGACAAGGACTTGCGCGGCAGCACGGGCAACAAGGTCTTCCTCGCCAAGCGGGAGGATCCGGTCGGTTCCGGTCGCCCGACCAACGCGACGTTGCTCGCCGACTTCCCGGATTCGCCCGGCAAATCACTCGCCACGACCGTCAATGACGACGTCCAGACCGCGGCGGAGTCCGCGCTGAAGGGCTTGAAGACCCCGGCATCGGTCGTGGTGATCCGGGTGGAGAACGGCGCCATCCTCGCGGCGGCGGATTCAGGCGCGGCCCGGCACACCGACGCATCGATGACTGGTCGGTTCGCGCCCGGGCTGGCCGCATCCCCGGTGACCGCACTGGCGCTGTTGCGTTCGGGGGTTGACCTCAGCCAGACCGTGCAGTGCGAGAAGCAGGTGACGGTCGGGGGCGCCACGATCGAGAACGACAAGAACTATGCCGGCAGCACCGGCCAGATCACTCTGGCCCGTGCGTTGAGCGACCAGTGCCTCACCGCAGTGGCGCAGGCTGCCCAGCAACTCGACGCGGGCAAGCTGCCGGAGGCCGCGAAGTCCCTCGGGCTGGGCCAGGACCTCGACATCGGTGTCCCCAACGCCATGGGCACGTTCCCGGCCCCGGCCGATGATCGGGCCAAGGCCGAGGCACTCACGGGCCTCGGGTCCGGCGGGGGCCTCCAGGCGTCCACGGTGGCCCTGGCCACGATGGCCGCCTCCGTGCAGGCGAAGCAGGTCGTGTCGCCGTTCGTCGTGCCGGGTCGGGAACCCAAGATCGAGGGCGCTGCGCCGCTGAGCGATGCTGAGGCCAAGGCCCTGTCCGACATGTTGCGGGCCCGGGCCAGTTCCTATCGTCCGCTGACCTCGGTCGCCGCCGGGCAGGCCGACGGCCGGCAGTGGGCGGTGGGTTCCACGAGCAAGTACGCGATCGCCGTCGTGATCGCCGACGAACCCAAGGCCTCCACCACCCCCGCACAGCTCGTGCGGACCGTGGCCAACGCGGTGGACTGAGACCCCGTGGCTCGGCCGACGCGGGCCCGCGTACGCCTCGTGGGCGGCGTCACCGCCGCGATTCTGTTGGTGACCGCCTGTGGCGGGCGTACGCCGGCCCCACCAGAGCCGGACGACCCCGTCGGGGCCGCGGACCGACTGGTGGCTGCCCTATCGGCCGGGGATGTGCGCGGCATCCCGGCCACTGCCGACATGCAGACCGAGCTCAACGAGATCCTCGCCGGCATGGACGGGATCCGACCGACCGTCACCCACGGTGAGGTGCGGCGGACCGGCAATGCGGCGGAAGTGCCGCTGACCTATGTCTGGCCGTTCGCGGCGGCGCGCTGGGAGTACACGTCGACGGGCACGCTCATGTGGTCCGGCACCGAGTGGCGGGTCGACTGGCTGGCCGGGATGATTCACCCCGAGTTGACCTCCCAGACCCGCCTGGTGCACACCTCACGGGCGGCCGACCGGGGCAAGATCCTCAACGGTGCCGGGGCCAAGCTGACCGACGACGTCGTGGTCATTCGGTTCGGCCTGGACAAGTCCCTCCTCGGTGAGGACGAGTGGGAGGGCGCGGCGCGGCGGATCGCCGAAAAGTTCGGTGTGAACGCGGACCGGTTCGCGGCGCGGGTCCAGGCCTATGGACCCCTCGCCTTCGTCGAAGCCATCGCCCTGCGTCACGATGCCGAGCATCCGGACGGCTGGGAAACCCTGCCGGGCGTCGCGGGTTTGACGTCGACCCGGTCATTGCCGGTCGATCGGGATTTTGCTCCCGAGCTGCTCGGCACCGTGGGACCCGCGACAGCCGAACAGGCGCAGGCGGCTGGGCCACCGGTGCTGGCGGGCGACCCGATCGGCATCAGCGGGCTGCAGCGGCGACAGGACCCGGTCCTGCGGGGCAAGTCCGGGGCCGTGGTGCAGCTTGCCCCGCGTCGCACCAGACCGGCCGCGGAGCCAGCCGATCCGTCCGCGTCCCCCACCGCATCCGCGACCACCGCGCCCAGCACCACCTCGGCGGCCACCCCGATCCCGCGGAAGCTGTTGTTCGAGGCAACGGCGCTGCCGGGGCAGGATCTGCGGACGACCCTCGATTCGGCATTGCAGCTGAACGCGGAACGGACCCTGGCCGACGTGACCGGGTCCGCGGCGCTCGTGGCGGTCCGGCCCAGCGATGGAGCGATCCTGGCCGCGGCGGTCTCCCCGGGCAGCGGGGTGGACCCCCACGCGACGTTCGGACATTTCCCGCCGGGGTCCACGTTCAAGCCGGTTACCGCGCTGGCCCTGATGCGGGCCGGGCTCACCGCCGATTCGCTGGTCGAGTGCGCGCCGTCGGTGACGGTGGGTGGGCGTACGTTCACCAACTACAGCGGCTATCCGGCCTCCGGTCAGGGACGCATCACGCTGCGGGAGGCGATCGCGCGGTCATGCAACACCGCGCTGATCGCTGAGCATGCCCGGATCACCCCGGCAGATCTTCAGCGCGCCGCAGCGAGCCTCGGGCTGGGTCAGGACTATGAGGCCGGCTTCTCCTCCTTCTTCGCCACGGTGCCCGAGCCCGACCCCGCGAACCCGACCGTCGGCTTTGCGGAGAATCTGATCGGCCAGGGACGGATCGAGGCGTCGCCCATGGCGATGGCGGGCGTGGCCGCGTCCGTCTCGGCGGGCCGGACCGTCGTGCCCCGGCTATTGGAGGGGTACGCCCCACCCGATCCCGCCACTCCCCTGTCCAGTGCGGAAGCCGCCGCACTGCGGTCGATGATGGCCGCGACGGTGACCTCCGGCACCGCGGACGACTTGCGCGGTCTCCTGCAGGGGGCAAAGACGGGGACTGCCGAATTCGGCACCGACACCCCACCGCGGACCCATGCCTGGTTGATTGTGTATGCCGATGATCTGGCCGTGGCCGTGTGGGTCCACGACGGGACGTCCGGCTCGGGAACCGCAGCACCCCTGATGAGGGCTTTCCTGACCGGCCGGTAACTCGGCTCGAGACGAGTGCAGTGCGGTGGACCCATTCAGCCCAGCTCGGGATAGTGCCGCAGACTCACCGGGGATAGGGCTGCAGACCCATCCCGGGCGAGTGCCGCGGGCCTACGCGGAGATTCTTAGGGGAAACCGTCGATTTCCGGCCGCCTGAGGTCGCCGGAAACTCGACAAATCTGCTAGAAATATATCGCTGGACCCGCCCATCCCCCGAAGGGCGGGTCCAGCAACTTTTTCTGCCCGCAACCATATTGGCTGGACTCCATTGCCTCGGGGAACTGCCACGGCAGGAATGACCGCCGGCGTGCTGGCCGCCGCTCGGCGTTTGTGTCAGTGGCCTCTGGCAGGATCACTGGGACCCGAAGAACCTGGGACCCGGACAGAGGAGAACGCCCATGGCCCGCGGAGTCACGCCCGTCACCCCCACCGATGGCCTGACCACCCGACAGCGCCGCCACCAGCCCCTGGTCGTTGTGCATACCGGCCCCGGCAAGGGCAAGTCGACGGCCGCGTTCGGGCTCGCGCTGCGGGGCTGGAATCAGGGCTGGTCAATCGGGATTTTCCAGTTCGTGAAATCCGCAAAATGGAAAATCGGCGAACAAGCCGCACTGGAGGCACTCGGCAAGGTCCACGCAGACACCGGTGCCGGCGGACCCGTCGAATGGCACAAGATGGGCGCTGGCTGGTCCTGGTCCCGCAAGTCCGGCAGCGAGGAGGACCATGCGGCCCAAGCCGCTGAGGGCTGGGCCGAGGTCCGGCGCCGGTTGGCCGAGGAGACCCACACCGTCTATGTGCTCGACGAGTTCACCTACCCGTTGAAGTGGGGCTGGATCGATGTCGAGGAGGTCGTGACCACTCTGACCGAACGGCCCGGCTATCAACACGTCATCATCACCGGTCGGGACTGTGACCCCAGGATCATCGAGATCGCCGACCTCGTCACCGAGATGACCAAGATCAAGCACCCCTTCGATCAGGGGCGTCCGGGCCAGAAGGGCATCGAGTGGTAGGGCCGGATCTCACCTTCCACGGTGACCGTGAGCTTGATGGAAGCTTGGTGGACCTCGCGGTCAACGTGCGTCTGCGGACGCCACCTCCGTGGCTTGCCACCGTGCTCATCGAGGAGATCGGCCGCCTCGGTGATTATCCCGACCCGACCGCTGCGACGGCTGCAATCGCCGCACACCACGACGTGGATCCGGTGATGGTCCTGCCGACTGCTGGCGGCGCGGAAGCGTTCACCCTCCTGGCGAGGGCGGGCCTGGGGGTCCGTCCGCTGATCATCCACCCGCAGTTCACCGAGCCGGAGGCCGCGTTGCTGGCGGCCGGCAGCCAGCCAGAGCGCTGGATCCTCCCACCCGAGTCCGGTTTCGCCCTCGATCCGGCGGCCGTGCCCACTGGTCCGGATCTCGTCGTGGTCGGCAATCCGACGAACCCCACCGGGGTGCTGCACCGGGCGGTTGATCTGCTCACGCTGGCCCATCCGGACCGGACGCTGGTGGTCGACGAGGCCTTCATGGACGCTGTGCCCGGGGAGTCGGAGTCGCTGATCTCACCAACCATGCCTGGCATGTTGGTGCTGAGGTCCCTCACCAAGACCTGGGGGCTGGCCGGGCTGCGGGCCGGCTATGTCATCGGCGATCCGGGCCTCGTCGCAAGGTTGCGGGATCAGCAGCCGCCTTGGTCGGTGTCGGCCCTCGCCCTGGCCGCGATGGTCGCCATCTGCACCCCACGCGGTGCGGCGGAGGCACAGGCCGCCGCGGAACAGTACGCAACGGACCGCGCCCACCTTGTCACCGGTCTGACCCGGCTTGGCCTGCCCGTCATCGCATCGCAGGCCCCCTTCGTGCTCGTCCGCGCCTGGGCGGGCGCCCGGGCAGCGTTGCGGGAACGGGGGTACGCGGTCCGGCGCGGGGAGACTTTTCCTGGGCTGGGACCCGAGTGGATCCGCATCGCCGTCCGGGACACGGTGACAAGTGATGCGTTCCTCGCCGCGCTCGCCGACGCGATGGACCACCGATGACCCCCGTGAGGGACGTACGCCGCGTCGGGGCCGTGCGCCGCGTGCGCCTGGGCCGACCATGAGCCTGCGTTCCGGGTGGCGGTTGGCGATCGGCACCCTGACTATCCTGCCCAGCGGCCCTGTCGATCCGTCGGCTTCGGCCGCGCGGTGGTTGGTTGCCCTCGCCCCGATCGCAGTCCTCCCCCTCGCTGTCGGAGCAGCAGCCGTCAGCGCGGCCGGAACAGTTGTCGGCGCACCAGGACTGGTGACCGGGCTGCTTGTCGTCGGTCTGTTGGCGATCCTGACCCGGGGCATGCATCTCGACGCCGTGGCCGATGTCGCCGACGGCACAGGCGCGGGCTGGGATCCCGAGCGGGCGCGGGCGGTGATGAAGCGCGGTGACATCGGGCCGATGGGTGTCATCGCTCTCATCGTCGTCCTCGGCCTGCAGGCGGCTTCGATCGCCGCCGTCACGGCAACTCCGAACGGATGGCTGCTGATCGGCATCGTCGTGGCGGCGAGCCGGTGGCTGCTGGCGCCGGTGTGTGCCGGAGTGCCCGCGATGCCCGGTTCTTCGCTGGGCGCGGTC
>JAUNUL010000058.1:0-9982 GCA_030538175.1 Propionibacteriaceae bacterium
CGGCGGTCGCATCAACGGCGACGCGATCGGTCTTCTCCGCGATCCCGGCGACTGCGGCGGCCACCTTGTCCCGATCGACCACCACGACCGGATCGATGGGTCCACCACCGGTGAGGACGCGCCAGATATGCACCGGGTCCAGGCTCTTGCCTGCGCCACCGGCCCGCACCGTCGCGGGGACATCGACCGTCAGGCCGGATTCGGCGGGGAGCACCTCATGCTTCGCTTCTTCGACCGTGACGGTCATGGGAGCCGCGATGCGCGGGAGGTATTCGTCGTTCAGCTTGGCCTCGGCCTGGCCGATGTCCAGCCCACCGAGCGCGATGCCGTCGACCGACGCGTTGCGGGGCAGCTTGTCACCGGCCACGACATAGCCGGCGGCATAGGCCCCGCCGAGGAGGACAACCAGCAGCGCACCCACGAGCACGGCAACCCGACCGCCCCGACGCCTCTTGGTGGGCTTCGGCTCGGGTTCGGGCTGGAGGGTGGCGGGCTCCTGTGTCAGCGACTCGGGCTGCGCGGGGGTGGGCGCCGTCGGCTGGACAGGATGGGGCACGGTGGGTTCGTCGTTCAAGGGTGCACTCTCTGATGAGGTGAATGGACGCAGAAAGCTCTTCGGATCGTACGTGATAAGCAGCCCCCGACACTCGTTGCGAGGTCACGCTACGGAACAGTTCACATCGTGTCGGGTACATCGACGAAGCCACCACGGAAATAGGTCAGCGGCGCCGTGACCCCTGCGCCGAGCACCTCGGCCCCCAGGACCGCGCCCAACACGATCGTGTGATCCCCTGCGGGGACGACCTGCACCGTGCGGCAGTCGAGCCAGGCCAGTGCGCCTTCGATCAGCGGCGCCCCCGAGTGCTCGGACACTCGGTGCGGCACCGTCTCGAACTGTCGGCGTCGATCACGGGCGGAGTTCGCGAAGTGTCGCGCAACATCTCCCTGGCCTTTCGCCAGGACCGAGACCGCCCACGTGTCGCTGGCCAGGAAGTGCTCGTGGAAGCGACCCTTCTGTGACGCCGACACCATCACCAGCGGTGGGTCCAGCGAGATCGACGTGAACGAATTGCACGTCATCGCATAGTGCACCCCGTCGACGTGGCAGGTGACGATCGTGACACCGGTGGCGAAGTTCGCCATCGCCCGTCGCAGCCCGTGGGCCGTAGCGTCCTGCTCGACCAGATCGTCCCGCGGATCCTGGTCATCGCGGCGCTGCCCCGGATCGCCAGGCCGGGTCAGCGAGCCATCGCCGACCTCGTGCGCGTTCCCCTCGCTCATGTCACACCCGCCGAACCGACAACAGGTCGAGCGCGCCGGAGGGGGTGACGCGTACGTCGGTGACCCGGTTCGAATAGCCATAGGGTGTCGTGGCGAACCACAGCGGCACCGAAGGCGGATCCTCGCGCAGCAGCGCTTCCGCGCGCCGGTACGCCTCGTTGGCGGTCCCCTGGCTCGTCGCCTCGAGTGCGGTCAGCAGCTGGGCGTCGAAGGTGGGGTTGCGATAGCCGACCAGGTTGAGTGCGGAGTCGGCGCGGAACTGGTTCAGCGAGGCTTCGGCCAACGGATAGTCCGCGGCCCAACCCTGGCGGACCGCACCCGTCAGCTCGCCGGCCCGCAGGGTCGCCAGCACGGCTTCCTGGGTGGCCAGCAGGTTCACCTGACAGTCCAGTTCGAGGGCGTTCTTGAGCTGATTGCACACCGCATCAGCCCACTGCTTGTGGCCGCCATCAGCATTGACGGTGATGGTGAACTCCCCCGGATAGCCCCCACCATCCCGAAACAGCGTGCGTGCCCGGCTCAAGTCGTAGGTGCACACGTCACCACACGCATCAGCCTGATAGCCCGGCACTGCAGGGGTGACCCAGCCGGTCGCCGGAACCCGCGTACCCGCGAAGACCTGGCGAGCAAGCGCACCGCGATCGATCGCCATCGAGATCGCCTGGCGCACGCGGGGATCGGCCAGCTTCGGATCGCTGGCCACGAAGTTGAGTTGTTGCAGGGTGTGGGTGTCCCGGGACCCGAACCGGCCCGCGAGGTCGGTCTGCCAGACGTCGTCGACGAGCAGGTCGCTGGGGATGATGTCGGTGAAGTCCAAGTTGTTGGCGACCACGTCGGTGTAGGCCTTGTTGACGTCGAGATTGCGCGTGGGGTCGTCGTATTTCTTGAACCGGACGGTGGCAACCTTGGGCACCGGACCGCCGCCGGCCCCGGTCACCGCGGTGAGCGTGACCTCGGTGTTGGTGTTTGTGGCGATCCGGAACGGGCCGGCGCCGACCGGCAGCTTGCCGAACGCGTCCTTGCCCTCGTCCTCGGCGAAGAACGCATCCGGGAGCGGGCTGAAGACCGGGTGCCCGAGCCGGGCCTGCAGATCCACCAGGGGTCGCACGGTCTTGATCGTGAACGTGTAGTCATCGACCACGCTCAACCCTGACAGCTGGGTCGGCCGGTTGTCCTTCGAGCACGACCCCTGCGGCGGGCAGTTCATCGCTGCCCCACCCTCGATGATCGCGAACCAACTCTGCGCCGGCATGCGATGGGGACCGTACGCCGCCCAGTTCCAGGCCGCGACGAAGTTGCGGGCCTTCACCTCGGTGCCGTCATGGAAGGTCCGACCGCGAGCCAACCGGACCGTGTAATTCTGTGAATCCTGGGTTTCGATCGCCGTGGCCAAGTCGAGGGACGGCTGCCCGGAGACCGGGTCAGGACGGACCAACCGGGCAGTGACAACATCGACGATCGCGAGCCCACAGGGACCCAGCGTCGCCGCCGGCAGCAGGGGCTGCTCCGCCGTGCAGGAGCGGATCGCGATCTCCCCCTGGGGTTCGGCCACCGGGGGCGCCAGCGGAGGCACCGGCGGGGTTCCCCCCGATGTGCAGCCGGTCAGCAGCAGAACCGCGACCGCCAGCCCCGCAAGCATGCGCCTCATCAGCCCAGCACCCTCCTGGGTTCGGCGAAGTGACAAGCCGATGCGTGCTCCCCCGCCCCATCCGGGCGCAGGGTGAGCGGGGGCTCCTCGGTCTTGCAGATGTCCTGGGCCTTCCAGCAGCGCGTGTGGAACCGGCAGCCCTTCGGCGGGTTCGCCGGGCTGGGCACATCACCGGTCAGGACGATCTGATCGCGTTTGCCCCGCAAGGTCGGGTCCGGCACGGGCACCGCGGACAGCAGCGCTTGGGTGTACGGGTGCGTCGGGTGGGCATAGATCTGGTCCTCGTCGCCGAGTTCGACGATCTTCCCGAGATACATCACCCCGACGCGGTCGGAGATATGGCGGACCACTGACAGGTCGTGAGCGATGAAGATGTACGCCAGCTCCAGCTCCCGCTGCAGATCCTCGAGCAGGTTCACCACCTGGGCTTGCACGGATACGTCGAGCGCGGACACCGGCTCGTCGCAGATCAGCACCTTCGGGTTGAGCGCGATGCCACGGGCGATGCCGATGCGCTGTCGCTGACCACCGGAGAACTGGTGCGGATAGCGGTTGATGTGCTCCGGGTTCAGCCCGACCAGATCGAGCAGTTCCTGCACGCGCTTGCGGCGACCCGCCTTCGGCACCGCGTCGGGATGGATGTCGTAGGGCTCACCGATGATGTCACCGACGGTCATCCGGGGATTCAGCGACGTATAGGGGTCCTGGAACACGATCTGGATGTCGCGCCGCAACTTCCGCATCGCGGATCCACGCTGGGAATACATGTCAACGCCGTTGAACGTGGTCTTGCCCGAGGTGGGATCCTCCAGCCGCATGAGGAGTCGCCCGAGGGTGGACTTGCCACAGCCGGACTCACCAACGATGCCGAGCGTTTCGCCCTTGTACAGCTCGAACGACACCCCGTCGACGGCCTTCACATGGCCCATGGTGCGCCGCAGGACGCCCTTCTTGATCGGATAGTGCTTGACGAGGTCCTCGGCTTTGAGGACAACTTCCCGATTCCGTACGCCGGCCGCGCCGGCAGCCGCACCGGTCCGGGCAGTTTCGGTGGTCTGCGGGGTCTCAGAGCTCATGGTTCAGCACCTCTTTCGCGAAGTGACATGCGCTCGTCCGACCGCCCAGATCCAGCAGCGGTGGTGGCGGATCGGACTTGCAGATGTCCTGGGCGTACACACAGCGCGGGTGGAACGCGCAGCCCTTGGGGATCCGGGTCAGGTTCGGCGGCAGACCGCCGATGGCCGACAGCGTCTGGCCCTTCTGGTCCAACCGCGGGATCGAGTCGAGCAGGCCCTTGGTGTACGGGTGGGCGGGGTTGGCGTACACGTCATAGACGCTGGCACCCTCCACGAGCCGCCCCGCGTACATGACCGCGATCCGATCCGCGACATCCGCGACGACACCGAGGTCGTGGGTGATCAGGATGAGCCCCATCTTGCGCTCCTCCTGCAGGTCGGCGAGCAGCTCCATGATCTGGGCCTGCACGGTGACATCGAGCGCGGTCGTCGGCTCGTCGGCGATCAACACCGCAGGATCGAGCGCGATCGCCATGGCGATCATGATGCGCTGGCGCATGCCACCGGAGAACTGGTGCGGGAAGGCCTTCGCCCGCTCGCGCGCGCCGGGGATTTTGACGCGCTCCATCAGACGGATCGCCTCGTCGAGCGCATCGGACTTGTTCAGGCCACGGTGCACCCGGAACATCTCCGCGATCTGCCAGCCGACCTGGAAAACGGGATTGAGCGCCGACAGGGCGTCCTGGAAGATCATCGAGATCTCGGTGCCGCGCACCTGTTCCCGGGTCTTGCGGGGCAGGGTCAGCAGATCCTTGCCGCAGTACTTGATCTTGCCGCCGGTGATGAATCCCGGTGGCGTGTCGAGGATGCCCATGATCGCCTGTGCAGTCACGGACTTGCCGGAGCCGGATTCGCCGAGGATCGCCAGCGTCTCTCCCTCATCGAGGGTGAAGGACGCGCCGTTGATGGCCTTGGCGACCCCGTCCCGGGTGCGGAACTCCACGTGCAGGTCTTCCACGTCGAGCAGGCGTCCGTCGACCGGCTGCCATGCGCTCTTGTGCGCAGCGCTGCCGGAGGATCGGGCGTCGGTGAGCTCTTCCTTGGTCACGGTCGGGCTCCTCAGCGGGACTTGGGGTCGAAGGCGTCACGCACGGCATCGCCGAGCATGATGAACGCCAGGACGGTGACGGACAGGAAGAGGCTGGGGAACAGCAGCATGTGGGGTGCCGCGCGCAGCATGCCCAGCGCGGAGGCATCCGAGATCATGATCCCCCAGGACACGATCGGCGGCTGCAGCCCGATGCCGAGGAACGACAGGGTCGCCTCGGTCGCGATATAGACACCGAGGTCAATGGTGGCTACCACGATGACCGGGGCGAAGGCATTGGGCAGGACGTGGCCGGTGATGATCCGGCCCGGGCTGGCCCCCAACGCCCGGGCTGCCTGCACATAGTCCTGTGGTTTCACCTGCAGCACCGACGCGCGCATGATGCGGGCGATGCGCGGCCAGCCGAGGATCGCCAACGCGAAAACGACCTTGCCGACCACCAACAGATAGGGGGTGTTGAAGTCCGACGGGAACGTGTACAGGATCAGGATGCCGCCGAGCAACAGCGGGACGGCGAAGAAGATGTCGGCCACGCGCGACAGGGTGGCGTCGACCCAGCGGCCATAGAAGCCGGCGATGATGCCGACGATGCCGCCGAGCAGGACCGTCCCAAGGCTGGCGAGCACACCCACCAGGATCGACGAGCGGGCGCCATAGATGGTCCGCGAATAGACGTCGAAGCCCTGGCCATCGCGGCCGAACCAGGCGTCGGCGCTCGGTGGCTGCCGGACCTTGGTCTGATCCGCGAACAGCGGGTCGGGGTTGGGCGAGAAAAACGTGAACAGCTGCGGGAAGATCGCCATCAGCAGCATCAGCAGGATGAGGGTCGACGACACCCAGAAGATCGGCCGCCGGCGCAGGCTCTCCCAGGCATCGGAGCCCAGGGAGCGGGCCTTCTCGGTCGTCGGTTCCCCGCCGCCCGCTGCGGGCATGACGGTGGCGGCCTCCGGTGTCGCGTCGGTCGCGGGACGTTCAGTCATGGGAGATCCTCGGGTCAAGTGCGCCATAGAGAAGGTCAACCAGCAGGCTCATCACGAGATAGACGAGCACCAGCAGGGTCACCGTGGCCACGATTGCGCCGCCGTCCTTGGTGTGGATCGAGTGCCAGATATAGCCGCCGATGCCCTGGACGTTGAAGATGCGTTCGGTGACGATGGCGCCACCCATGAGGGCGCCCAGGTCGAAGCCGATGAAGGTGATGACGGGGATCATCGAGTTGCGCAGCGTGTGCAACCCGACCGTGCGCCGCCAGGTGAGCCCCTTGGCCTTGGCCGTCCGGACATAGTCGGCGCCCAGGTTCTCGACCAGCGAGTTGCGGGTCAGCCGGGCGATATAGGCCATGGACAGGGTGCCCAGCACGATGCCGGGCAGCAATAACTGTTCCCAGGTGCCTGCGGTCGCTGTTGGTGGCAACCAGGCGAGGCGTACGCCGAAAACCAGCTGGGCGACCGAGCCGAGCACGAACACGGGGATGGAAATGATGGCGAGGGTGCTGACGAAGACCAGCGAGTCGAGGAAGCCGCCCTTGCGCAGGCCGGCGAGGACGCCGGCGGCGATGCCGATGATGGCCTCCACCAGCAGGGCGATCACGGCGAGCTTCATCGTGATGGGCCACCGGGTGAGCAGCTCGTTGCCGATCGAGACACCGTTGAAGCTGGTCCCGAAGTCGCCGGTGAGGATCTTGCCCATGTACTTGAAGTACTGCACCAGCAGGGGGTCGTCGAGGTTGTACTCGGCCCGGAAGGCCGCCACATAGGCCGGTGGACATGGTCGCTCACCACACCGCCCCACCGTGGGGTCGCCGAGCGAATAGACCATGGCATAGATCAGGAACGTCGTCCCCAACAACACCGGGATCATCTGCAGCAGGCGGCGGACGATATAGGTCGCCATCAGCTTCTCCTCCCCTTGCGGGCAAACCGCGCCCCCTGAGCGTACAGAGGGTTCTCAGGGCAACCGGCCCGCCCCCTGGTCAGGGACGGGCCGGCCACATTGAACCATCGATTCAGCGAACCGAACCAGGTGTCAGTTCTTGACCTTGATCGCGCTGAAGTCCAGCACGCCGAAGGCGTTGATCTTGACATCGGTGACCTTGTTGGACCAGCCAACGGTGGTCGTCGGATACCACAGCGGCGTCGTCGGCAGATCCTGGCCGAGCATGGCCTCTGCTTCCTGATACAGCTTGTTCGCCTCGTCATCAGTGCCAGCAGCGGCGGCCTCGGCGAGCTTGGCATCGAAGGCCGGGTTGTTGTACTTCGACCAGTTCGAGTCCGCACCGGTGGTGTAGATCGGTCCGAGGAAGTTCTCGATGGACGGGTAGTCCATCTGCCAGCCACTGCGGAACATGCCCTTGAGCTCGCCCGCATCGATCTGCTTGTTGTAGGTCGCGAAGTCCGGGGTCAGCACGACGCGGCAGTCAGCACCCACGGCGTTCTTGATCGAGTTGCAGACGGCCTCAGTCCAGGCGCGGTGTGCACCGTCACCGTTGGTGGTCAGCGCCAGCACACCGTCGTAGCCGCCGGCCTCGTCATAGAGGGCCTTGGCCTTGGCTGCATCGAACGTGCAGGATTCACCACAGGCGGTGTCGGTGGCACCGTCGACGACGCTCGGCGCCCAACCCTTGGCCGGGATGACCGAGCCGTGCAGGATCTCCTTGGCGATCAGCTCACGGTTGATGGCCATCGACAGCGCCTGACGCAGCTTGACGTTGTCCTTCAACTGCTCGTCGTTCGGGGAGAAGACGATCGCCTGGAAACGACCCGACGCACGGTTGAGGTTGCGGTCGGACAGGTCGGACTTATAGGCCTCGCCGATCATTTGATCCGGCGGGATCTCGTTGGTGTAGTCGAGGTTGTTCGCCACCACGTCGGTGTAGGCCGCAGCCGGATCGGTGTAGACGCGGAAGGTCAGCTTGTCGACGTTGGCCGGGTTCTCACCCGAATAGTCGGCGAACTTGGTCAGGACCGTGTTCTGGGTGTCGCGGGACTCGATCTGGAACGGGCCCGCACCGATCGGCTTGTCCTCGAACGCCTTGGGATCGGCGAAGAAGGAGTCCGGCATCGGCGCGAACGCCGAATAGCCCAGGCGCACCGGCAGGTTGGAGACCTTCTCGGTGGTCTTGATGGTGAAGGTGTGGTCGTCGACGATCGCGAGACCGGTCATGGTCTCACCGGTGGCACCCTCGGCGGAGATCTCCTTGGCACCCTCGATGACGCTCATGAAATAGGAGCCGGCCTGGCCGTTCTTCGCAGCGGCGGTGTAGTTCCACGCGTCGACGAAGTTCTTGGCCTTGACCTCGGTCCCGTCCTGGAACTTGTAGCCCTTCTTGAGCTTGACCGTGAACGTCTGGTTGTCCTCGGTCTCGATCGACTCGGCGATGTCCATCTCAGGGTCGGCCGTGTCGGTGTTGTAGTGGACCAGCTTCGCGGTGAACGCATCGACGATGTCGCCACCGCAGGTCTCGCTGGTGTTGCCCGGGACCAAGGGATTCTCTGGCGTGCAGCCCTTGATCACGATTTCTCCACCGCCACTGGCTCCGGCGCCGGAGCCCGAGCCGGAGCCGGTGGTGGTGCCTCCGCCGCCGCCGCAAGCACTCAGCGCCAGCGCGAGTGCGCTGATCGATGCTGCGGCGATGGCCAGGCGAGAGCGTCCTCGCATGGATGTCCTCCTTGACGGGTGCGCCCGCAAGGGGCGCCCAATGATGGAACCGTTCTAAAACATCTGACCGGCAGGTGACAACCTTCCAGCCCAAGCGCAACGCATTTGTGACCAATGAGTAACCAAGGGTGGCCATGCCGCCGTTTCGGCTAGTCGAGGGGCGCGTACTTCTCCACCGACGTCACCGCGCGGCGGAGGATATCCGTTGCCTCCGCGAGTGGCCGGCGTACGCCCGGGGCCAGGTCCACCGACGCCAACAGATCCTGGGCCAACTCGAGCGTCCGCCGATTGTTGGCAGTGACCGGGAAGGCCCGCGAGACCACCTGGCCCAGGGCCCACCCGCTCCGGAAATTGGCCGTGTGGTTGATGTGGCGGAAGAACTTCTCCACGAAAACGTCGGTCACCTCACCCTGATGCGGCAAGAAGAACCCTTCGGCTGTCGCATAGAGCTCGTACGCGCTGAGCTCACCTGGGCTCATCAGCGCGGTGAACGCGGCAGCCTTGGCCTCGGGATCCGGCAACGCGGCCAGCGCTCTGGCCCGATGCACCCGACCGGCGGTGCTCCGGTCGGTGGCGTATGCCTGTTCGATCAGGCCGCGATCCCCGTTGAGGCTGACCAACCGAGTCGTCACTGCCCACCGCAGATCCGCATCCAGCACCCGGCCATCGGGCAGCCCCTCCCCCGCCAACCAGCCGGCCAACGCATCGGCGTCATCGGTGCAGCCCATCAGGGCGCGCCACATCGACAGTTGGAGGTCGGTCCCGGGCTGGGACTTCGCGAGGATGTCGCTGGCGGTGTCCGCGATCCAGCACAACCGTTCCTGGCGCTGGTCGGGGCGTGTGAAGGGCCCAGCCGCAACCGTCTGGGCCCAATCCAGGATGGCCCGCGCGATCAGGTCTTCGCCCTCGTCCGGCAGCTCGGCGCGGACCGTTTCCAACGCCACTTTCGGGTCGAGTTCGGCTGACCGCATCTGATCCCGGATGCTGTTCCACAACACGACCCGCGCCAGGGGATCTGCGACCGCCGAGACCGGCGGCCAGTCGGCGACAGGGCGACTGGGGCGTACGCGGGCCCAGGTCTCATCGGCCACATCGGGCAGGACGAAGCCGGCGGGGAGGACCACCTCCGATGCAGCGGAGATCTCCAGCCGAGCCCGGCCCAGCTCCGTGCCATCATCAGCGAGCGTCGCGATGGTGAGCGTGTGGGCTCGGCGGGCGGGCTCGCCCCCGGGCGTACGCCGGACCTGCGCCGACCGCGGCGGCGCCCCCTCC